>JAVBUK010000400.1:0-3786 GCA_031555345.1 Xanthobacteraceae bacterium
AGCAGGCACGCGCGACCAGCGGATGGACGAAAGTCCGCCGACCGGCGATCGCAGCCGCCGCCGTGGCCATCATGGCGCCGGCGAGCCAGCCGGCGGGAAACCCCACCAGGTCGAACAGAAAACCGCCCGCCGTCGCCGTGAGCAACGTTTCGAGGGCGTCGAAAAAGCGGGTGCGGACGTGGGAACGATCGGGCATCGGTGAATACGCGGCCCTCACGCGACGGGCGGGAAGGGCTTCGAGATCGGCCTTCGGCTCGCCGGCACGGCGAGCGACGCCGTGACGGGATCAATGCCCCTGCGGTGACGACAGCACGATTCGCACCAGATCGGCGGCGTTGCGGGCGCCGAGCTTTTCCATGATGCGGGCACGATGGACTTCGATCGTACGCGGGCTGATCCCGAGATGGCGGCCGGCTTCCTTGTTCGAGGCACCGGCGGCGATCTGCGACAGGACCTCGCGCTCGCGCGGGGTCAACGCGTCGGCGCCGGGAAAATCGGGAATCATGCTCTCGGCGGCGTCGGCCGCGGCGCGGCGGGCCCGCGCGCCGATCGCTTCGCGAACCCGCGACACCACGATGTCGGCATCGAACGGCTTCTCGAAAAAGTCGAGCGCACCGCTCTTGATCGCGTCCACCGCCATCGGAATGTCGCCCTGGCCTGAAATGATGAAGATCGGCGCAGGGTAGTTCTCGCCGTTGAGTTCCTTGAGAATGTCAAGCCCCGAGCGGTCCGGCATCTGCACGTCGAGGATGATGCAGGCCGGGGGACGGTGGCGCGCGGCCGCCAGAAACGAATGACAGTCCGAGAAGCTCGAAACCTGGAAGCCCTCGAGCGTGAACACGATCGACAGGGCGTCGAGCACGGCCGGATCGTCGTCGACGATGTGGATTTCGCCGTTCGAATTCACACATTCACCCATGTTTTTTCCTCTTGCGACGGCGAAAGGGGCACGCGCGCCGGCGGGACCAGCGGCGGTGTGAACCATTCTCGTTCCCTGGAGTCCGTCACCGTGTCGCCCCCGGTTTCCTGGGCGACGGGGCGCGACCGGGCGCCGCCACGCGCGCGTCGGTCATCCGGCGACCCGGGCAGGTCGTCGGGCGCCTGGATTCGGCTCGCACCGTTCGCTTGCGCCGATCCGCCGGTGCCCTCTCCTTGGACCAAGGGTTGCCGCAAGTCCTGCAGCATGCCGCCCGCACGTTCGACCTCGCCAATCGATTTTCGCAAAATCGAGATCACCTGGTCCGGCAACACCGCACCGCCGGTCGCCTGACCGTAGGCACGCTCGATCGCCCGCAAATACAACCCGAGCGCGGTGAGCGGCTGGTTGAGCTGATGAACCACCGCCGCGCAAAACCGCTCGCGCGCCGGCATTCTGGCGTCGGCCGACCGGCGGGAGGCGTGGCGCAGGATGACGAGGTGCTTCACCCCCGCCCCGTCCGTCACCGTGGAAAGGCAGGGCACCAACGCCAGCCCACGTCCCGTGCCGTCCTGAAAGCACGCATCGGCGCCGGCTTCGAGATCGCGAAAAAGCGCCTCCACATCGCCCCCCGAAGCCTCGGCGACGCCCGGCCGCATCAGCAATTTTACGTGCTCGCCGATGACGCCCGCAGCCGACAGGTGACCTACGCGTTCGCAGGCATTGTTGAAGAGCAGAATGCGCCCTCCCCCATCGAGAACAAGCATCGGTTCGCTGGCGGAATCGAACACGCTCACCAACCGTAGCTCGCCAATCGCACGGGCTGACCCGTTCGCACCGATGACACGTCCTCCGGGGGGTACGTGAATTACCTATTAGTGCTTCGGATGATCGGGAAAATCAATAGCGATCAATGGTTTATGGCGCCTTTAGAGGTTATTTGATACCATATGATTGGCGCAGAAGGCGGATTTGCCGCCGCCGGGCCCACCACCCGGGGTTGATACAGACCAACAAGACGGCCGCCGCCAGCCGATATTGCGGTCCACCGTGCATCCGGGCATTAATTACCTCTCCACCTGCCCGCAATTCAGGGCGGCGCGTCCGGGTGACTACACCCGTTTTCTCTGCCCGGTGGAAAACCGGTTTGCGACCCGCAATGGACAACCGCGCTCGAATTGTGATGATTTGGCAGGCCGCTAATGTGGTGGACTTGGCGTTCCCATCTGTCTTTCGGCGAGCGCTTCACCGGGACGTCGAATCCGCCCCGCCGGGACCCGGCCCGTCCGCATCCGCCCCGCTCACGATGGCCGACACCCGGGGTACGGAACGAGACGGCGACGACCGGTGACGCAGGGAGCCCGTGATGCTGCAAGGCTGGGTCGTCATCGCCGTCGCGCTCGGCTACATCGGCCTCCTGTTCCTGGTGGCGAGCTATGGCGACCGGGCCCGGCTGCTCGGCGCGCGGACGCGGGCCCGGCTGATCTATCCGCTCTCGCTGGCGATCTACTGCACCTCCTGGACGTTCTTCGGCTCGGTCGGGCTGGCTTCGCGCACCGGCTACGACTTCCTCGCCATCTATGTCGGACCGGTCTTGATGATCGGCCTCGGCGCGCCGCTTCTGGTGCGCATCGTCAGGCTCGCCAAGGCGCACAATGTCACGTCGATCGCCGACCTCATCGCCGCCCGTTACGGCAAACATCAGGGGGTCGCCGCGACGGTCGCCGTGATCGCCATCGTGGGAACGATCCCCTACATCGCCCTGCAACTCAAGGCGGTGTCGAGTTCGCTCGGCACCATCCTGAACCAGTCCGCCGCGGTCGGGGCGGCCGCCCCGATGGCCGGCGACATCGCGCTGCTGGTCGCGCTGGCGATGGCCACGTTCGCGGTGCTGTTCGGCACCCGCCACATCGACGCGACCGAACACCAGCACGGGCTGATGCTGGCGATCGCCGCCGAGTCGCTGGTCAAGCTGGTGGCGTTCTTTTCCGTCGGCGTGTTCGTCACCTTCGTGATGTACGACGGACCGGGACCGTTGTTCTCGGCCGCCCTCGCCCGGCCGCCGACCGCCGCCGTGCTGACCGGAGAGGGACGGTTCGGCACGTTCGCAACCATGACGCTGCTGTCGTTTTTCGCCGTCCTGTTGTTGCCGCGCCAGTTCCACGTCGCCGTGGTGGAAAGCAACGACGAACGGGAGGTCCGCCATGCCGCATGGCTGTTTCCACTCTATCTGGTTCTGATCAACCTGTTCGTGGTGCCGATCGCGGTCGCCGGCCTGCTGCGGTTTCCCGGCGGGGAGGTCGACAGCGACATGTACGTGCTGGCGCTGCCGATGGTGGCGGGTTCGGCCGGTTTCACGCTGATCGCGTTCATCGGCGGATTGTCGGCCGCCACCGCCATGGTCATCGTCGAATCGGTCGCGCTTGCCATCATGGTGTCCAACGATCTGGTGGTGCCCCTGGTGCTCAGGCGCCGCGAGGCGCTGCTCGCCGGGCGCAACGACGTCGGCGCCATGCTGCTGAAGGTGCGACGCGTCGCGATCTTCGCGATTCTGCTGCTCGCCTATCTGTACTACCGGACCGCCGGCGAGGCCCAGCTCGCCACGATCGGGCTGTTGTCCTTCGCCGCGGTGGCGCAACTGGCACCCGCGCTCATCGGCGGGCTGGTGTGGCGCCGCGCCACCGCGCGCGGCGCGCTCGCCGGCCTGTTCGCCGGCGGGCTGGCGTGGGCCTACACGCTGCTGCTGCCGAGCTTCGTCGACGCCGGCCTGGTGCCACAGGACATCACCACCATCGGCCCGTTCGGCCTGTCGTTCATGCGGCCGCAGGCGCTGTTCGGCACCGACGCGCCGCCGCTCGTGCACGGCGTCG
>JAVBUK010000007.1:0-5589 GCA_031555345.1 Xanthobacteraceae bacterium
GTCATGACGGGACTATAGCAGAACGGCTATGGTGCGGCCGGCGGCGCCGCACGGCGTCATCGAAACAATGAGGGCACAATCTGCCTTGCCTGCCCTGCCTACCGCGACCGGGGTTCCGGCGAGAAACGGAGGGGGAGCGCGGACGCTCCCGCCTCCGTTGAGACGGTACCGTTCGTCGCGTTCCTGGTCTATGGCGGCGCGATCGCCGTGCTGTATGCCGGGCAGCGCGCCATCCTGTTTCCCGCCTCGGCGGCCCACACCTCGCCCGCGGCGGCCGGTCTGCCGAATGCCGAGGAGGTGACGCTGGTCACCGACGACGGCGAACGGCTGATCGCCTGGCACGTGCCGCCGCAAGGCGATCGGCCGGTGGTGATCTTTTTTCACGGCAACGGCGACACGCTGGCCGGCCAGACAGGCCGGTTCCGCGAACTGACCGCCGCCGGGGTGGGGCTGGTCGCGCCGGCGTTCCGCGGCTATGCGGGTTCGACCGGGCATCCCAGCGAGCAGGGGCTGCGTCGTGACGCCCGGGCCGCCTATGCGTTCGCGACCGCCCGTTATCCCGCCGACCGGATCGTGCCGTGGGGCTATTCGCTCGGCAGCGGCATTGCCGTCGGCCTCGCCGCCGACGTCGAAGTCGCCGGCATGGTCCTCGAAGCGCCCTACACCTCGGTCGCCGAGGTCGCTGCCGGGAAGATGCCGCTCGTTCCGGTCCGCCTGTTGATCAAGGATCCGCTGCACTCGGACCAACGCATCGGGACCGTTCGCGCCCCGTTGCTGGTCATGCATGGCGCGCGCGACGCGGTCATTCCGATCGGGTTCGGCGAACGGCTGTTCGCCCTCGCCAACGAACCGAAGCGCATGGTGCGGTTTCCGGCAGGCCAACACGTCCTCGATCGCCACCGGGTGGTCGCCGCCGCGCTGAAATTCTTCGACGAGATCATGCCGTGACCGCGGTCAAATGGGCCCTGGTGATCGTCGTCGGCGGCTACGGCCTCGTCCTCGCGCTGCTCTATGTGGCGCAACGGGCGGTGATGTACGGCCCCGACACCAGGCGTGTCGCGCCGGCCCAGGTCGGCCTCGCCGGGGCGGAGGAACTCATGCTCGAGACTCCGGACGGCGAGCGGATCATCGCCTGGCACGTGGCGCCGCGGGAGCAGCGTCCGGTGATCGTCTATTTTCACGGCAACGGCGGCAATGTGAGCTATCGCGCCGCGCGCTTCCGCACCTTCGCGTCCGCCGGCTTCGGCGTTGTCGCGCTCAGCTATCGCGGCTATGGCGGTTCGAGCGGGCATCCCAGCGAGGCCGGTCTGATCGCCGACGCGGTCGCCGTCTACACGGCGGCGAACCGGCGCTACGGGGCCGACCGCATCGTGCTGTGGGGCGAGTCGCTGGGCACCGGCGTCGCGGTCGCGCTCGCCGCCGAACGGCCGATCAAGGCGCTGGTGCTGGAGTCTCCGTTCGCCTCGGCACTCGAAATCGCCGCGCGGGCCTATCCGATTTTTCCGGTCGCCTGGCTGATGAAAGATCCGTTCCGCTCCGACCAGCGGATCGGCAGAGTCGCCGCACCGGTCCTGGTGATGCATGGGGATCGGGACGCCGTCGTTCCGATCGGGTCGGGGGAACGGCTGTTCGCTCTCATCGCGGCGCCGAAGCGCTTCGTCCGCTTTCCGGGCGCCGGCCACGACGACCTCGCCGAGCACGGGGCGATCACCACCGCGATCGACTTCATCGCTGCGCAGCGCTGAGCTGAGGCGTTGCGTCGGTTGGCGCCGATCGGGTCCGCACCGCGTCAATCGAAGCGCTCGAGTTGGGCGATTTCGCCGGTGCGCGGATCGATGCTCATTTCCACGCGGTGGTCGGAGCGATCGCGGCCCGCGACCTTCCACAGGCCGTCGTCGAATTCGATCTTGGAGATGGCGACCAGGCCGTTGAAGGCGGCGATGTCGCGCGCTTCGGCCGCGGAAACCGTCGGGCTGCCGACGCCGTAGGTCTCGGAATCCTCCTGCGCGAGCACCGGCGTGGCTGCCAGGAAGGAGAGCGAAAGCGCAACGGTTGCGAGTCGATGCCGCATGGGGGCCTCCTGTGCTGTCCGGGAAGACAACACCGCCCGCGCGACATGGTTCGCGGTCCACGGCGGGGCGTGCAGCCTCGTATCGGGGCCGGGCTCGCGCGCGAAACCCGGCGGCCGACGGTCGACCGCAATCGCGAATCAGGTTCCGGGGCACCAGTCGGGCGCGGCCAGCTCGAAATGCGCGAACTCGAAACCGGGTGCCACCGTGCAGCCCACCAGCGACCATTCGCCCAGTGTCTGCGCCGATTGCCAGGCCCCGGCCGGCACGACGACTTGGGGCTGCTCCGCCGCGAGAAGATCGCACCCGAGGCGGAACTCGTCGACCGTCGGGCCGTCGCTGACCGCGAGCCTGGTCGCGGCCCCGGCGTAGTGGTGCCATATCTCGACGGCATCCACCCGATGCCAGTGCGACGGACGGCCGTCGACCAGCAGGAAGTAGATCGCAGTCGAGGCCGCGCGTCCGTCGGCCACCCGGCGCGTGTCGCGGAAGGTCTCGCGGAAATATCCGCCTTCGGGGTGTGGCTTGAGGTCCAGGAGGCTGATCACCTCGGCGGCTGTAAGCGCCCCGGAAAGCGGGGCGCGTTCTGGCGGATCGGTCGGGTTGTCGGCCATCACGGCCTCCGGGTGGTTCGGGGATGGTCAGAACTTGTTCTTGCGTTCGCGAATCTCGGCAAACACCTCAGCGGCCGGCCGGCCCGTCAGGCTCACCGCCGCGGCGACTTCGGGCACGTCCGCGCGCAGGAACGGATTGGCGCGTTTCTCGTCGCCGATGGTGGTCGGAACCGTCGGCTTGCCGGCGGCGAGCTGGTGCCGGACCTGGTCGGCGCGGGCGCGCAGGGCCGCGTTGTCCGGTTCGATCGTCAGCGCAAAACGAATGTTCGCGTCGGTGTATTCGTGCCCGCAGTAGATCCGGGTGCTCTCCGGCAGCGCGCGCAGCTTGGCGAGAGACTGCCACATCATCGCGGCTGTTCCTTCGATCACCCGACCACAGCCGATCGAGAACAGCGTGTCGCCCGCGAAGGCGATCTGGTCGTCGGCGAACCAGTAGGTGACGTGGCCGGCGGTATGGCCGGGCGTGTCGAGCACCCGCGCGCGCAGCGCGCCCACTGCGATCGTGTCACCCTCGCCGACCGGGTGGTCGAGCGCGGGAATCCGCGCGGCTTCGTTGCGCGGCCCGGTGACGCGGCAGGAATGGCGCTCCTTGAGTTCCACGATGCCGGCGGTGTGGTCGCCGTGATGGTGGGTCACCAGGATGTCGGTCAGCCGCCAGCCGGTCGCCTGCAGCGTTGCCTCCACGGCAGCCGCCTCCGGCGCATCGATCGCGGCGGTGGCGCCGGTTTCCGGGTCGTGGACCAGAACGCCAAAATTGTCCTTGATGCACAGGAAAAGATGGAGTTGCGCGGGCATGGGTTTCTTTCGGCCTCGTCGGCGGTGGGGAGGGGCAGCCGGGCAGGCCCGGCCGACGGGTGGTTCGCCGCCATCATGGTTGGTCGCGCCGGCCGAGGCAACACGTCGCGGGTCGGCCGGAGGGTGTGGAAGCGGCACTATTTCGGTAACCTCGCGGAACCCAAATCCATGGTAAGTTCGCCCCCATGGCGAATGATGTCGTCGATCTGCGGAATTTCTATGCGCAGCGGCTCGGCACGGTGGCGCGCCGCTTCGTCGGCAGGGGCATTCGCGCGCAGTGGAGGGATCTGGGCGGGTTGCGGGTCTTGGGCATCGGCTATGCCACGCCGTATCTGGGGCTGTTTCGCGAGGAGGCCGAGCGGTGCCTTGCGTTCATGCCGGCCCGGCAGGGCGTGGTGAAATGGCCGGCGGCAAGCCCCGGCTTGGTCGCCTTGGTGGACGATCACGACCTGCCGCTTCCCGACGCGTCGGTCGACCGGGTGCTGCTGGTGCATGCGCTGGAAATGTCGCAAGACGCCGGCGCGCTGCTGCGCGAAACATGGCGTGTGCTGGCGGCGGGCGGCCGGCTGTTGGCCGTCGTCCCCAACCGGCGAGGCGTGTGGGCCCGGGTCGACACCACGCCGTTCGGTCACGGGCGGCCGTATTCGCGCTCGCAAGTCACCCAGTTGATGCGCGAGACGTGGTTCACCCCGATATCCTGGGGCGAAGCGTTGTATATGCCGCCGGTTTCGCGGGGATGGTTCCTGCGCTGGGCGGTCGCCTGGGAGCGCGCCGGTTCGACCTTGCGGGGGCCGTTCGCGGGGGTGCATCTGGTCGAGGCCACCAAGCAGGTGCAGCGCGCGATTCCCCTGCGCAACGAGCAGCGCCGGCTGGTCCCCGCTCTCAAACCTGTTCTGGCGCCCTCTCCCGGCGGGGCGGTGCGCGCGTAAGCGGACCGCACCGCACAGACCGGGCCCGCGCGGCCGCCGGTATGCCACCCGCTTGGTCTTTTTTGCGTTCGGCGGATGGCCGCTTGCTCGAACGCCGCCGCGCCGGTGATCCCGGCTCGACGATACCCGGCCGACCCGAATCCGGATCAGCCGGATTTCGAATTATTCGTTTCCGGCGCCTTGCGGTGCGGCATCTTCATTGGCATCCGCATCGGGAGCGTTCTGGGCGGCGGTCTCGCCGCGCACGCTTCGATGTCGCCGCCGGCGGCGATGGAGTGGAAAGCGGTCGCGGTCGCCCGGTCCCTCGAAACCGCCGTTCTGGCCTTGTGACGGCTGGCTTTGTCCCTGCGGCGCCCCGCCGGTGATGAACGATGGCAACCGGTCGACGGCACCCTCGTCGTCCTGCTGCTGTTGCGGCTGGGAGCCGCGCCCGCCCTGCTGGTCCCGGGGCGAGAAGAACTGCGCGTCGCGCGGCAGATAGGGTTGCGGATCGCGGGTGCCGAAGGCCGGCTGTTCGCCGGTGCCGGACGTCCCCGGCTGATTTCCGTCGTCGTCGTCGCCGTCGAACGCGTCGTCGCGCGGGTCGTTCGCCCCTTCGGGACGGAAGAACGCGTTGGGCTGGTTCTGGCGGAACTGCTCCTGGGCGGTCGCGATCATGCGGAAATAGTGTTCCGCATGCTGGTAATAATTCTCAGCGCCGATGG
Organism: Xanthobacteraceae bacterium; assembly: GCA_031555345.1. GTDB lineage: Bacteria > Pseudomonadota > Alphaproteobacteria > Rhizobiales > Xanthobacteraceae > Astrobacterium. The sequence continues at coordinate 5,112 of JAVBUK010000007.1, forward strand.
GGTCTCCGGAGGTCTGGGCGTCACGGGCGAGCTGGACGTATTTTTCCGCGACGTGCGACGCGGTGCCCCGGATCTTCACGTCCGGCCCGTTCGATTCGTAGACCCGCGTCAGTGGATTGTGGCTCTTGCGGTTACGCCCCCGCATCCGCTTGTTCTGACCGTTTCTCATGGCTTGTTGTCCGCCAACCCCTTCATTGCGACGGCCACAGACCGTCAAACTCAACTCTCGACACTCCGTTCGGCCAAGACGGCACACCAGCCGTCCCGGCGATCCGGAATGATTTTGCGGCGATCCGACGATCCAGCCGCCATCACCCTGTTCGCGATTGTCGCTCAGCCCCAACCCGCAGCTTCGCCGCGGCCAGCCCGCCTTTCATCCCACATCCGCCGTTTGTCCCGATCGAAACGACGTGTGCTCATCCGATGAAGCATTCGACCCCAAGCCGACGAACCGTTAACCTCGTTGATGGCTTTCGGT
>JAVBUK010000034.1:0-4541 GCA_031555345.1 Xanthobacteraceae bacterium
GTCTCACCATGCCGGCGCGGCCGGCGCGCGATCTGCTGTCGATCCTGTTCCGTGTGCTGTTCCGCGTCGACGTGCACGGGATCGAGAACCTCGCCAAGGCCGGCCACAACCCGATCATCTGCCTCAACCACGTCAGCTTCCTGGACGCACCGCTGGCGCTGTCGATCCTGGAAAACGAACCGGTGTTCGCGATCGACAACGGCATCGCGCAGCGTTGGTGGGTGAAGCCGTTCATGAAGCTCACCCGGGCGATGCCGCTCGACCCGACCAAGCCGTGGGGCACGCGCACGCTGATCCACGCGGTGCAGGGCGGCGCCCCGCTGATCATCTTCCCGGAAGGCCGCATCACCGTGACCGGCAGCCTGATGAAGATATACGACGGAGCCGGGCTGATCGCCGACAGGTCGGGAGCCATGGTGGTGCCGGTGCGCATCGAGGGCCTCGAGAAGACGCCGTTCTCCCGGCTCGACCGCGCGCACGTGCGCAGACGGCTGTTTCCCAAGGTAAAGGTATCGATCGAGCCGCCGGTGCGCCTCGCCGTTCCGCCGGAGCTCAAGGGCCGCAAGCGCCGCATGGCGGCGGGCGCGGCGCTCTACAAGGTGATGTCGGACGTCGTCTTCAACACCGCCTCGCTCGAGCGCACGGTGATCGGCGCGATGATCGATGCCGCCAGGGAGCATGGCTTCGGCCGCGAAGCGCTCGAGGATCCGGTGACCGGCCGCTTGACCTATCGCAAGCTCCTGATCGGAACCGCCCTGCTCGGCCGCAAGCTGATGGCGCTCGGCGGCAAGGACGAGGCGATCGGCGTGATGCTGCCGAACGCCAACGGCGCCGTCGTCACCGTGTTCGGCCTGATGTCGGCGGGCCGCGTCCCGGCGATGATCAATTTCAGCGCCGGAGCGAGCAACGTCCTGTCCGCGTGCCGGGCCGCCAAGATCAAAGTCATCGTCACCTCGCGCGCCTTCATCGACAAGGGCCACCTCGGCAACCTGGTGGAAGGCATCAAGCACGAGGTCGGGCTGGTCTACCTCGAAGACGTGCGCACCAGCGTCACCGCGCTCGACAAGATCAGGGCGATGCTCGAAGCGCACCGCCCGCTGGTCAAGCGCACGCCGGACGACGCCGCCGCGATCCTGTTCACCTCGGGATCGGAGGGTACGCCCAAGGGCGTGCTGTTGTCGCACCGCAACATGCTCGCCAATGCGGCGCAGGCCGAGGCACGGGTCGATTTCGGCCGCAACGACAAGGTGTTCAGCGTGCTGCCGATGTTCCACGCGTTCGGACTGACGGTGTGCGTGATCCTGCCGCTGGTGCACGGCGTACAGGTATTCCTCTATCCCTCGCCCCTGCACTATCGCATCATCCCCGAACTGATCTACGGCGTGAACGCCACCGTTCTGTTCGGCACCGACACCTTCCTCAACGGCTATGCCCGGATGGCGAACCCGTACGACTTCCGCTCCATCCGCTACATCTTCTCCGGCGCGGAGCCGGTCCGGCCGTCGACCCGTTCGACCTACATGGAAAAATTCGGCATCCGGGTTCTCGAGGGCTACGGTGTCACCGAGTGCGGTCCGGCGCTCGCGCTCAACACGCCGATGTTCAACCAAAGCGGCACCGTCGGCCGCATCTTCCCCGGCGTCGAATACCGGCTCCAGCCGGTCGACGGTGTCGACAAGGGAGGCCGACTGTTCGTGCGCGGCCCCAGCGTGATGCTCGGCTACCTGCGGGCGGAGAACCCCGGCGTGCTGGAACCGCCGCCCGACGGTTGGCACGACACCGGCGACATCGTCGACATCGACGCCGACGGCTACATCACCATCCAGGGCCGCGCCAAGCGCTTCGCCAAGATCGGCGGCGAGATGGTGTCGCTCGCGGCCGTCGAACTCCTGGTCGCGGAGCTGTGGCCGAACGCGCTGTCCGGCGTGGTCACGCTGCCCGACCCGCGCAAGGGTGAGCGGATCGTGGTGGCGACGACGCAGACCGATCCGTCCAGGGCCGAGTATCTGGCGTTCGCGCGGGCGCGCGGCGCGTCCGAACTCGCGATTCCGTCCGAGTTCATCACCATCGACAAGTTGCCGCTGCTCGGCTCCGGCAAGGTGGACAACCTCACGCTGACCAAGATGGTGCGCGAGAACAAACTCCCGGGCACGGCGTAATCGGTCCCCCTGGACCGCTTTTCCGTTCGCCTTCCGCGATCACGAGGGCGATCAGGTCATCGCGAAACCGCACGAGCGGCCGAGCGATCCAGGGGTTTCGGGTCCGGCTTGCGCGGTTTTCCGCATCCCGGATCGGTGGGCCCCGTCAGAACTTCACGCCGACCCGGGCCAGGACGGTGCGGCCGGGCAGCGGGTAGGCGTTGTAGCGCCCATACGTGAAGGTGCTCGCGACCGCATAGTCGTAATAGTAGCCGGTGAACGCGTTCTGGAACGAAACCGACCAGAACAGATTTTCCACCTGGCCGCCGAGCCGCAGGTCCAGGAACGCCCGCTGCGGAATCTGCGGAAACACGTTCGCATTGTCGTTGGCCATCCGGCGCGGCCCGAAATAGCGCACCGTCCCGTCGAAGGTCAGATACTTCTGCCAGATGTCCCACGACACGCCGGCCGACGCGGTCCAGCGCGACACCAGCGGAACGTCCTGGCCGGCGAACGGCCCTTCACGGAACACCGCCCGCGTATAGGCCCACCCGCCTTTCAGTCGCACGGTGTCGCTCAACCGATAACCGACGCTCGTCTCGCTGCCGTAGCGGCGGGTCGGATCGAGGTTGGTGTTGAGGAAATACACCGGATCGAATTGCAGCTCGTTGTCGAGATTGCTCAGATATACGCTCGACTGCGCGGTCAACCGGTCCCAGGCGATCCGCACGCCGGTCTCGACGTCGTACGACGTCTGGGTCTTGAGGGCGAAGTTGGCCGGAATGTCGAACGGCGCCGTTCCCACCCGCTCGTCGACATGGGGATAGCGGAAGGCGCGGCCCGCCCGCGCGAAGCCGGTGACGACCTGATTGAAGCGATGCTCGATACCGGCGTGCAGCGCGTATTGCCACTCGTTCTTGTTGTACGGCGTCGCGCCCGCGGCGCAGAACCCGAAACTGCAGGCGCCGGGAGCGTTCACGTTGAAGGCATCGCGCGCCGAGATGTCGTTGTACTGCAGGCGCCCCCCGAACGAGAGGTCGGTGTCCGGCCGAATCGCGAGCGTTTCCTGGGCGTAGACCGCCGCCGAGGATTGCGCCAGGTCGTACTGGTGGACCGGCGGCAGGTTGATGTTTGCCGGACGATCGGACCGATAGTCCGCCCGGTTCCAATCGAGGCCGGCGATCAACTTCGACGGCAGGCCGAGGACCGGACTGGTGACGATCGCCCGCGGCGTCAACGAATACATCATCAGCGTGGTGTCGACGTAGCTGTCGCAGTTGAAGGGAGCGCAGTCGGTGAAGAAGGCGGCTTGCTGCTTCTTCTGGCGAACTCCGCCGTCGACGATGACCTGCACGGCATCGTTCATCTGCCGCGTGAACCCGGTCGTCACGCTGAAGCCCTGACGATTGCCGTAGTCGAACGGCGTCGCCGCTTTTTGCGGAGCGGTCGCCAGCTGATCGACGCCGATACTCGGGTCGACGATGCGCCCGCCGGGAAAGCCGAGGCGCTGGTCGTCAGCGGAGACATTGAGGAATGCGCTGAAATCTTCGACCGTGTAGCGGACCTCGCCGACCCCGTTGGTCTGGCGCAGCTTGTTGTTGTCGCGCCAGCCGTCGGAGGCGAGCGTGGCGGCGTAGGCGGACATCGACCACGGGCCGTTCGATCCGCTCGCCGAGGCGTTCAGCTCGCGCTGGTTGAACGAGCCCAAGGCCGCCTCGATGCGCGCCGACGGCGGTAAATTCACCGCCGTCTTGGTGACGATGTTGATGACGCCGCCGACCGCGTTGTCGCCGTACAGCACCGCCGGGCTGTTGCCGCGCGTGATCTCGATGCGCTCGATGCTGTCTTTCGGGATCAGGCCGAAATTGACCTGGTCGAGATCGAGATCGTTGACCCGACGGCCGTTGATCAGAACCAGCGTGTTCTGAGCGCCGGTCGCGCCGAATCCACGCAGGTCGACCGAGCTCTGCGCCCCGTTGACGCCGCCATACAGGTGGGAGGTCTGAATGCCCGGCTCGCGCGACAGCAGGCCCTGGAGCGTGGCCTCCGGCGCCCGGGCGATGTCCTCGGCGGTGATGACGCTGGTCGACGTCCCGACGATGCCGCCGCCGAGCCGGCTGGCCGTGACCGAGACCTCCGGCAACGCCATCGGGTCTTGTGCCCAGGCGGTCTCCTGAGCAGCACATAGACATCCGGCCGTCACGCCGGTCGCAAGAATTCGCCTTATTGCACGCATCGCGGCATTCCTTCGCCTGCGGCGTCCCCGCGGACGCCGATGGATCACGTCCGAGGCGAAGGGCACGCCGACTGCGACGAACCGCGGCCGTTCCGCGATTCGCCGACGCCGCACTGTGCCGAAAAGTCATGGGAAAATATTTCCCACGGCCTTCGCGTCGGCCTTTC
>JAVBUK010000501.1:0-11378 GCA_031555345.1 Xanthobacteraceae bacterium
GGTTGCGCCGCGCATCATGGGCGTCGGGCCGGTTCCCGCCACCCGCAAGCTGATGGCGAAGCTCGGCCTGAAGATCACCGACTTCGACGTGGTCGAGCTCAACGAGGCGTTCGCCTCCCAGGGCCTGGCGTGCATGCGCCAGCTCGGGCTGCCGGACGACGCCGAGCACGTCAATCCGCATGGCGGCGCGATTGCGCTCGGCCATCCGCTCGGCATGTCGGGGGCGCGGCTCGCCCTCACCCTCGTGCACGCGCTCGAGACCCGCAAGCAAAAGCGCGGGCTCGCGACCATGTGCGTCGGCGTCGGCCAAGGCGTCTCGCTCGCGGTCGAGCGGGTCTAGAACGCCTGCCGGCGCGGCCAGTCGCGGATCGGAATCGGGGCTGGCCAGACCCGATCGGAGGTTTTGCCGGATCGCGGCAAGCGGTTCTTTCGGCGGTCCATTAGACCAAATGCGCGCCCGGCCGACCGGCCCGGGCGCGCAATTGCGATTGACCCGGCCCGGCAACACACCCAATGTGGTGGCCAATACGATAAAAAAACGACCCAAGGAAACGCCATGACGTTCTGCTATCCCACCGAGAGCCTCGGCGCCTTTCCGCCGCGGCTCCATCCGGCGTACCGGTCGACGCCGAAGCGGGCTCCGACCAAGCCGCTGATCATCATGCCCCACACCCTGAGCGAGCTGACCGGGCCGGTCTACGGCCAGGACGCGGTTCGGCCGGGCGACAACGACCTGACCAGTCAGCACAAGGACGCGCCGCTGGGAGAGCGCATCATCGTCCACGGCCGGGTGCTCGACGAGGACGGCCGGGGCGTCCCCCATGCATTGGTGGAAATCTGGCAGGCCAACGCCTGCGGCCGCTACATTCACGTGGTCGATCGGCATCCGGCGCCGCTCGATCCCAATTTCACCGGCGCCGGGCGCGCGAAGACCGACGCCGACGGCCGCTATCGGTTCGTCACCATCAAGCCGGGCGCCTATCCGTGGGGCAATCACCCCAACGCCTGGCGCCCGGCGCACATCCACTTCTCGCTGTTCGGCCACGCCTTCGTCAGCCGGCTGGTCACCCAGATGTACTTCCCGGGCGATCCGCTGTTCGCGTTCGACCCGATCTTCAACTCGGTCGCCGACGAACACGCGCGCAACCGCATGATCTCCAGCTTCGACCTCGAGAACACGGTCCCCGATTGGGCGCTTTGCTACCGCTTCGACGTCGTCCTGCGCGGGCGCAGCCAGACCCCGACGGAGAACTGACATGAGCGGGATCACGCCGTCGCAGACGGTCGGCCCGTACTTCGCCTACGGTCTGACCCCGAACCGCCAGTACGACTGGAAGGACACTTTTTCGAACGACCTGGTCACGCCCGAGGTGTCGGGCGAACGAATCCGCATCGAAGGACGGGTGTTCGACGGCGACGGCAAACCGATCGCCGACGCGATGCTGGAGATCTGGCAAGCCGATGCGCAAGGACGCTACGCCAGCCCGCACGACGATCGCGCGCCGCCGAACGCCGCGTTCAAGGGCTTCGGCCGGGTCGGAACCGGTGCCGATGGGGCCTACGCCTTCGAAACGGTCAAGCCCGGTCCGGTCCCCGGCAGTGCCGGCAAGATGCAGGCGCCGCATATCCTGATGGCGGTGTACGCCCGCGGCATGTTGCGGCAGAGCCATACCCGCATCTATTTCGGCGACGAGGCGGCGAACGCGGAAGATGCGATCCTCGCGCTGGTGCCCGCGGAGCGTCGCGCGACCCTGGTCGCGCAGCGCACGACGCGCAATGGCCGAGCCGCCTACACCTTCGACGTCCGCATGCAGGGCGACCAGGAGACCGTGTTCTTCGAAATCTGAGCGGGGCGGCGCCCCGGGGGCGGCCGCGCTCCGGCGCGGTTGTGCCGCTGCCGGCGCGACAGCAACCCGTTTGACACCCTACGACGACCGGGACGGTGGCCGAGCCATCGATCCGCCCCGGTTCGGAGAGCAACAGGCGACAGCCGAAAAGAGCGGAGGAAGCAGCCATGACGACACGCCTCACCAGGAGCCGTCTGACCGGGATGGGATTGGCGGCTCTTGCCGCCGGCGCACTGTCGACCGGCGGGGCCGCGGCCCAAAGCCCGGTCAAGATCGGCTTCATCCTGCCGATGACCGGCCAGCAGCAGTCGACCGGAAAGCAGATCGCGGCCGCGGCGAAGCTCTACATGCAGCAGAACGGCGATACCGTCGCGGGCAGGAAGATCGAACTGATCATCCGGGACGACGCCGCCGTGCCCGACAATTCGAAGCGGCTGGCCCAGGAGCTGATCGTCAACCACAAGGTCGGGTTCCTCGCCGGCTTCGGGGTGACGCCGGCGGCGTTGTCGGTCGCGCCGCTGGCCACCGAGGCGAGGATTCCCGAGGTCGTCACCGCGGCCGGCACCTCGATCATCACCGAACGCTCGCCCTACATCGTGCGCACCAGCTTCACCCTGCCGCAGTCGGCGACGATCATCGCCGACTGGGCGGTGCAGAACGGCATCAAGCGGGTGGTGACGATGGTCTCGGATTATGCGCCCGGGATCGACGCCGAGGCCGCATTCAAGAGCCGGTTCGCCGGCAAGGGCGGGCAGGTCGTCGAGGGGATCCGGTTTCCGCTCGCCAACCCGGATTTCGCGCCGTTCCTGCAGCGCGCCGGCGACGCCAGGCCCGATGCGGTGTTCGTGTTCGTGCCGTCCGGCCAGGGCGCCACCTTCGTCAAGCAGTTCACCGAACGCGGTCTCGACCGGGCCGGGATCAAGCTGATCGGTCCCGGCGACGTGACCGACGACGATCTCCTCGACGGCATGGGCGACGCGGTAGTCGGCGCGGTGACGGCCCACATGTACTCGGCCGACCACGATTCGCCGACCAACAAGGCCTTCGTGGCGGCGTTCAAGAAGGCGAACAACGGCGTGCGGCCGAACTTCATGGCGGTTTCCGGTTACGACGGCATGCACCTGATGTACCAGGCGCTCGCGAAGACCGGCGGTGACACCGACGGCGACAAGCTGATCGCCGCCATGAAGGGCCTGAAGTGGGAGAGCCCGCGCGGCCCGATTTCGATCGATCCCGAGACCCGCGACATCGTCCAGAACATCTACATCCGCAAGGTCGAGAAGAAGAACGGCGAACTCTACAACGTCGAGTTCGCGACCTTCGAGGCGGTCAAGGATCCCGGCAAGGCGGCCAAGAAGGCCAACTGACGCGCGATCCCTCCCGCGCCGGGGTGCCAACCGCCGCTGGCCGGCCGAAAACCGGTGTCCAGCCCGTTCCCCGCACTAGGGAACGGAAGTCGTCCGATCTCACGACCTGCAGGCAGTCATGCTGACCATTCTGTTCGACGGCGTCGCCTACGGCATGTTGCTGTTCGTGCTGGCGTGCGGGCTGGCGGTGACGCTCGGCCTGATGAATTTCGTCAACCTGGCGCACGGCGCGTTCGCGATGGCCGGCGGCTACATCACCGTGGTGCTGGTGAACCGGATCGGCGTGCCGTTCCTGCTGTCGCTGCCGCTCGCCTTCCTGGCGACGGCGGTGATCGGCGCCGTACTGGAACGGACGCTCTACGTCCACGTCTACGCCAAGAGTCATCTCGACCAGGTGCTGTTCACCATCGGGCTGGTGTTTATGTCGGTGGCGGCGGTCGATTACGTGATGGGCTCGTCGCAGCAGTTCGTGCAGATCCCGCGGGCCCTGCAGGGCCAGATCGAGGTGTTCGGCGTCGGCGTCGGGCGGTACCGGCTGCTGATCATCGTGGTGTGCGGCCTGCTGACGGCGGCGCTGCAGTACGTGCTGACCATGACCCGGTTCGGCAGCCGGCTGCGGGCGTCGGTGGACGACCAACGTGTCGCCCGCGGGCTCGGCATCGACGTCGGCGCGGTGTTCGGGCTGACCTTCGCGGTTGGCTCGGGGCTCGCCGGGCTCGGCGGCGCGCTGGGCGCGGAGATCCTCGGCCTCGATCCGGTCTTCCCGCTCAAATACATGATCTACTTCCTGATCGTGGTGACGGTCGGCGGCACGTCGAGCATCACCGGGCCGTTCTTCGCGTCGATCCTGCTGGGAATCGGCGACGTCGCCGGCAAGTACTACGCGCCGAATCTGGGCGCCTTCATCATCTACACCATCATGATTGCGGTGCTGATCTGGCGCCCGCAGGGGCTGTTTGCGCGGGCGGCATCGCGATGACCGGAGCGCCGCCCGTGGGTTTCCAGATCGACCGTCCGATCGCCACAGAAGTGCCCGACCTGTTGGCGCGGCGTGCGCACTGGACGCCGCTGGAGATCGCGTTCTGGCTCGCCGCCGCGGCCGCCTATGTGGCGTTCCCCGGAAAACACCTGCTGATGAGCGAGATCGTGATCTGGGCCTTGTTCGCGCTGTCGCTCGACCTGATCCTCGGCTACGCCGGCATCATCTCGCTCGGGCACGCGGCGTTCTTCGGATTCGGCGCCTATGCGGCCGGCCTGCTCGCCAGGCACGGGCTGGTCACCGAGCCGGTCCTGGCGCTGCTGGTCGCCGGGCTGGCGGCCGCCGCGCTCGGATTTGCCACCAGCTTCCTGGTGTTGCGCGGCTCCGATCTCACCCGGCTGATGGTCACGCTCGGCGTGTCACTGGTGCTGCGCGAACTCGCCAACAAGTGGAGCGAACTCACCGGCGGGGCCGACGGGTTGCAGGGCGTCGACATCGCGCCGGTGCTCGGGCTGTTCCGCTTCGATCTTTACGGCCGGACCGCGTATCTCTACGGCCTGACGGTGCTGTTCGTGCTGTTCGTTCTCGCCCGCCGGATCGTCCATTCGCCGTTCGGACTGTCGCTCAAGGCGGTGAAGGACAATCCGTTGCGGGCGGCGGCGATCGGCATTTCGGTCGATCGTCGCCTGGTCGCGATCTACACCATCGCGGCCGGTTACGCGGGGATCGCCGGTGCGCTGCTGACCCAGACGACGGCGTTCGCCTCGCTCGACGTGCTGTCGTTCGAACGTTCCGCCGACGTGTTCCTGGTGTTGGTGATCGGCGGGGCGGGCTATCTGTACGGCGGTCTGGTCGGCGCGGTGGCGTTCAAGCTGATGCAGGACTGGCTCGCCAACCTGACGCCGCAGTACTGGCAGTTCTGGATCGGTGCCGTGCTGGTGATCGTCGTGTTGGTCGGCCGCGACCGCATCGGGCGCTGGCTCGCGCCGGTCCACCGGCTCGCCGGGCGGCTCGGCGCATGGCGCCTGCGGCGGCCGGCGGCGTCCAAAGGGGGCTCGTGAATGGCGCCCGTGCTGCAGACCATCGGTCTCACCAAGCGTTTCGGCGGCGTCGTGGCGTCGAACGACGTGTCGCTCGCGGTCGCGAAGGGTGCGCGCCACGCCCTGATCGGCCCGAACGGCGCCGGCAAGACGACGCTGATCAACCTGCTCACCGGTGTGCTGCGGCCCAGCGCCGGGCAGATCCGGCTCGACGGCCGGGACATCACCGCCCTCGATCCCTACCGGCGCGTGCGCCTCGGCATCACCCGGACGTTCCAGATCAACCAGCTGTTCGCCGACCTGAACCCGATGGAGACCCTCGGGCTGGCGGTCTCCGAGCGGCTCGGCTCGGGCGCCGAGTGGTGGCGCGTGGTCGGATCCAAGCCGGGGGTGGTCGGCCAGGTGGTCGAATTGCTCGAACGCTTCGGTCTCGCCGACGTGATGAACGACAAGACCGCCGTGCTGCCGTACGGCAAGCAGCGGCTGCTCGAAATCGCGCTGGCGTTCGCCTGCCGGCCGCGGGTGCTGCTGCTCGACGAACCGGCCGCCGGCGTGCCGGAATCGGAGCGTCACGAAATCCTCGCCACCATCGAGGCGCTGCCCGAGGACGTGACGGTGCTGCTGATCGAACACGACATGGATATCGTCTTCGCCTTCGCGGACCGCATTTCGGTCCTGGTCAACGGCGGGTTGCTGGTCGAGGGAACGCCCGACGAGGTGGCGCGTGACCCGCGGGTGAAGGCGGTCTATCTCGGCGAGGCGTTCGATGGCTGAACTGTTGTCGATCGAGCGGTTGCAGGCGGGCTACGGCCGAGCCCGTGTGCTCGACGGATTGTCGTTGACGCTCGGCGAAGGTCAGGCACTGGCGCTGCTCGGCCGCAACGGCATGGGCAAGACCACGCTGATCAATTCGATCGTCGGCGTGACGCGCCGGTTCGGTGGCGCGATCCGTCTCGGCGGCCGCGACGTCTCCGCCTTGCGCCCCGACCAGCGCGCCCGGGCCGGCATCGGCTGGGTGCCGCAGGAACGCAACATCTTTCGCTCGCTCACCGTTGACGAGAACCTGACCGCGGTGGCGCGGCCGGGTCGCTGGACGCCGGCCGAGGTCTACGACCTGTTTCCGCGCCTGAAGGAGCGCCGCGGCAATCTCGGCAATCAGCTGTCGGGCGGCGAGCAGCAGATGCTCGCGGTCGGTCGCGCCCTGGTTCTCAACCCGCGCCTGATGCTGCTCGACGAGCCGCTCGAAGGACTGGCGCCGATCATCGTCGACGAACTCCTGGCGGCGCTGCGCCGGATCATCCGCGGCGAGGGGCTGGCCGCCATCCTGGTCGAGCAGAACGCCCGGAAGATTCTCGGAATGACCGACCGGGCGGTGATTCTCGAGCGCGGCGTCATCGTGCATGACGGTGGCAGCGAGGCGCTCAAGGCCGACCGGGTCGCACTGGAAACCCGTCTGGGGGTCGCCGACGCCAAGCCGCGGCGCCGTACGTCGGCACCCGACCCAGCAGGGAATTGAAGGACCGCCGCACGCCCGACGGGCGCGGCGGCGGGTTGATCGAAGAAAGGACGAAGGTGATGACCAAGCCTGTTTCGGCTGCGGCGGACAGCGCGCAGCAGACCGCCCACCAGACCGCCCGCCGGGCGAAACCGCCGTTCCGGGCCGACATGGTCGGCAGTCTGCTGCGGACGGCACCGTTGAAACAGGCGCGGGCCAGCCGCGAGCGGGGCGAGATCACCGCCGAGGCGCTCATGGCGGTGGAAGACCGCGAGATCGCGACGATCGTCAGGAAGCAGCAGGAGATCGGCCTGAAGCTCGCCACCGACGGCGAGTTTCGCCGGTCGTGGTGGCATTTCGACTTCTACGGCATGCTCGACGGCGTGGAGGTCTACGAACTCGACCACGGCATCCAGTTCCAGGGCGTCCAGACCAGGCCGCGCAGCATCCGGGTCACCGGCAAGATCGGGTTTTCGGACCACCCGATGCTCGGGCATTTCACGTTTCTCAAACGGCATTGCGGCGTGATGCCGAAGATGACGATCCCGAGCCCGAGCGTGCTGCATTTCCGGCTCGAGCCGGGCGCGGTGAACAAGGACGCCTATCCGGATCGCGACGCCATTTTCGACGATCTGGCGCGGACCTACCAGGACGCGGTGCGCGCCTTCCACGATGCCGGGTGCCGGTATCTGCAGTTCGACGACACCGCGTGGGCCTACCTGTGTTCGCAGGAGGAGCTCAGGAAGGCACGGGAGCGCGGTCTCGACGTCGACCACCTGCAGGACACCTATGCCGAGACCATCAACAAGGTGCTCGAAGCCAAACCGGCCGACATGACCATCACCACCCACGTCTGCCGCGGCAACTTCCGCTCGACCTGGATTTCCTCGGGCGGCTACCAACCGGTCGCCGAAAACTTGCTCGGGCGCTGCAACTACGACGGCTATTTTCTCGAATACGATACCGAACGGGCCGGCGGGTTCGAGCCACTGCGATTCCTGCCCAGGGGCGACAAGGTGGTGGTGCTCGGGCTGGTCACCTCGAAGAGCGGCGTGCTCGAGCACAAGGACGACGTCAAGCGCCGGATCGAGGAGGCGCAAAAATACGTCGCGCTCGATCAACTGGCGCTGTCGCCGCAATGCGGCTTCGCATCGACCGAGGAGGGCAACGTTCTCGCCGCCGAGGAACAATGGGCGAAACTGCGGATGATCGTCGAACTCGCCGACGAAGTGTGGGGGCAATAGGACCGGATCACCCGGATATCGAAGTCGAGGCGCCGGTGGTCGCGCGCGCCGGTGTCCATATCCGTCGATCCGCTGCGGGCGCTGGAAGACTTCAAGGCGGCGGTGCGTTGGCCGAGAGCCGGGGCGCAGCCGTCACGGAGCGTCGCGCGTCGTTCTGCTGTCTGACGCGAAAATCGGCCGATCCGGCACTCGGCGCGGCTGGATTCCGTCAAGTCCATGCGGTGTTGGGCGAAACGTCCGCTGCCGACCGCGCTCATCCGACCGACGGCGCAGAAGGTGCGGCAAAATCGCCCGATTTCGCTCGGGTGACACGCGGCGTATCCGACGTCGATGGTAAGCACCTCGTTTTCTTGAAGTTCCGGTGTCGGAGCGAGGATCCAGTTTCCTGTGGCGACGGGAAGTCAATTGACCTACTATATGGATCGGAATCGGTGTGTGCGGCTCGGTCGTGGCACAAGTGGTTGCCGTCTCGTGGGCGCTTGGAAAAAAGCGCAAACGGGCGGTGGGCTTCGTTCCGAACGCGGCACCGAAACAATGCGACCAACGATGTTTTGGCCGGCAACATTTGACCAGCAACATTTGATCAGCGATATTTTGACAAACGGCATTGCGACACGCGACATTGCGACACGTATCGTTTTTGCATCGCGATTGCGCCGCGGCGTGACAGCGCAACAATGACGCCGGGATCGGCGAAGGGTGAGGACGGGGAGGCGGATGGTTTGGTGATCCGGTGGCGCACCGACGTGCGTCGCGTTCGCATGATCTGTCGGCGCGGCCATCGCCACTGGAAGAAGCGCGTTCTTACAGGAGTTCGTTGTTACAGGAGCTCGTTGTTGCAGGAAGAAACTCGTTCGCGCGAACCGCTCGTTTGGTAACGGCGCGACAGTCGGATCAGCCGCGCGAAAGCGAGGGAGGCGTGTCATGCCGGATTATCAAGTCAGCTTCTTCAAGGACCTGCTGAGCGCCAACGGGTATCCGTTTCGTTGCCTGCAGCAGCAGCTGGTGGTCGAGGACGCGCCGAATTCGGCCTTCGCCGTGGCGACGGCGCAACGCCAGTTCGAACTGATGAACCACACCTCGAACTGGCGTCACAAGGCGGATGCGGTCGATGTGGCGGAGCTGTCCGATCCTTCCGCCGCGGTGACCGGCGCGACCCCGGAATGCGAGCCGCAGGCTCCGGCCATGCAGGGACAGGCGGTGGTGCTGAGCTTTCTGGCGCCCGGAACGGTGTTCGATCCCGGCCAGGTGATGGCGATGTGCCGGGCCTATGACAAGGCGTGCGCGAGGTTGCGGCTCGAAAATCGCTCCGGCTCGATCAAGGAAGCGCTGGCCGCGGTCATCGTCTCGGTGGCGAGTGCCGGCAACTGCGACTGCGAATATCTCTGCGACAGGACCTTGGAACGGATCGCGCGGGGCCATTGACGCCTGGGCGCATGACGGCGCGGGCTCATCGTGTCGGCCGGTTGACGAGCACGAGGCCACCGACCACCAGCGCGGCAGCGACCGCGAACGACGGCTCCAGCGGATCACCGAGCAACAGGTGGCCGGCCGCGATTCCGAACAGCGGCGTCAGGAAGGTGAAGGCGGACAGGCGGCTGACAGAATAGCGCTGCAGCAGCACCCGCCACAGCGTATAGGTGACGCCGACCACCCAGACGATCTGGAACGCCAGGCACCAGGCGGCGAGCGCGCTCGGCGCCGTGTTCAAGGACTCGGCGGCCAGCAGCGAGGCGGTCGCCAGCAGCGGCGCCGACACCACGAGTTCGTAACAGAGGACCTTTTCGGCCGGTGCCGAGCGTAGCGCGCTGCCCTTGAGGATCAGGCTGTTCAGCCCCCACAGGGCACCAGCCCCGACCATCATCAGGTCGCCGATCAGCATGCGTGGATCGGACACGGCGCCCGGAACCCCGAAAGCAAGCGCGACGCCGACGAACGAGAACGCCAAGCCGAGCCAATGCACGCCGGTAAGGCGCTCGCCGAGCACCCGGATGCCGAGCGCGACGAAGAACGGGTGAGTGTAGAGGAACAAGGCCCCGCGGCTCGCGGTGGTCAACGCCAAGCCCTGGTAGATCAGAACGAACTCGATGCCCGACGAAATGCCGAGGGCGATGCCGGCCCGCAGGGTGCCGTCACGGTCGGTGAGCGGGATCCGGCGCAAGCGGCACCAGGCGAGGATGACGGCCAGGCCGCCGACCGAGCGGATCGCTCCCTGGATCATCGGCGCGATCTCGGTGACCGCCACCTTGATGGCAATCTGGTTGAAGCCCCAGCTCAGACACAGCATCACCGTGACAGCAGCGGCGAGCGGGTCGAGTGGGCGGGCCGTCGATTTCGATTCCACAATGCCAATCTGCTTCGGACCAGCGATGGCGTCATACCGGATTTCGTGTCTGCGGTCCGACCGGTCATACGACGGATGGCCCGCGCCCGGGAATCCGGGTTCTCCGTAATGCCGGCGTGCCTGGGGTGGTGGATTTGACGCTCCGATCACGCTTGCGGCGCGCGCTTAATCGCGACGTCAAGTCCAGAACCACACCAGCATCTTGGCGTTGCTGGCGCCCGGGGGGCCGACGTTGGTACCGCGCGGGCTGCAACCGGATTCGAACATCGGAACCGGGACACTAGCGTTGCATGTTCCTGGTTGATCGGGGGATCGCGACGGGCCGGGCGAATCGTCAGGCCGCCGTTACTGTGGCTCGATGTCGCATGTCGTGGTTTTACGCATGAATAGAACTCATGGATGAAGGTGCGAATTCTATTGGACGGTTTCGCGCCATCTTTTAGAAGCTGGTCACCCCCGTATGCTGATCGGTTTTGGATTTGATTTGAACGGGGTGTGCGATGCCGCTCCTCGCCGTGATCGGGTGCCGCATGACATTGCCGGCCGGCGTGGGACGAGCCATCCGGTGCGGCATGGTCTTTCCGGGTTGGAATCTCGCAGACGCCGTGCGCTGCAACTTCGCCGTGCGGTCCGTCGACTTCATCAGGCTTTGGCGATCCGGGCCCTGCTTTTCACTCAGGCGGAACGCAGTGGCCGAGCAATAGGGGAATGGGGCACACGATGGACACGATTGAACGGCTTCTGCTCGCGATCGAGAAGGCGCTGCTGTGGGTCGCGGTCGCGGCGATGACCATCCTGATGCTGGCGACCACCGCCGACGCGCTGTTGCGCTATCTGTTCAACGCGCCGATCACCGGGGCCTACGAGATCACCGAGAAATACCTGATCACCTTCGGGGTGTTCCTGGCGTTCTCGTATGCGTATCGCGGCGACGTGTTCATCCGGGTGTCGTTCCTGATCGATCGGCTGCCGCGTGGGGTCAAGCTGGTCCTCGACCATGTCGCCCAGGTGCTGACCAGCGTTTACTGCGTGTTCTTCGCGTTTGCGACCCTCGACCAGGCG
>JAVBUK010000214.1:0-4661 GCA_031555345.1 Xanthobacteraceae bacterium
GGGCTGGCGACCGCGATGATCGCCCTCGTGTTCCTGTACTGGACCGCCTCGATCTTCGTCTACGGCGGCGAGCTCAACGCGGTGATCCGCGCCGCCCGCCAGAAGAAGGCCGACGCCTGATCCCGACGGGATGCGTCGACCTCCCGATCGAACCCGCGGGTGATGCCGCGGGTTGGTTGCCGTTGCTTTACGGGCGCTACTTCAGCGGCTCGCCCCGGCGCTCCTTGATCATCGTCAGCGTCAAGATGATGTCGATCACCCAGATCACCACCAGGAACGAGAGCGCAACCCGCAACGAGTACATCGCCGCCAGCGATCCGATCACCAGCGGGCCGAAACCGCCGACGCCACGCCCGAAATTGAACAGGATGTTCTGTGCGGTGGCGCGCGCCTGGGTCGGATAGCTTTCCGAGATCAGGGCGCCGTAGCCGCCGATCATGCCGCTCAGGGTGATGCCGATGGCAAACCCGGCGACCAGCAGCATGGTCTGATCGGTGACCTGCGGATAGATCAGCGCCATCGCCGCCGCCATCACCTGGAACGCCACGAACATCGGCTTGCGGCCGAACCGGTCGGCCAGATGTCCGAACACCAGCATGCCCACCGCGCCGCCGACGACAGTGACCGACGTCCATTGCGCCGAGCGCATGAGCGACATGCCCATCTGGGTGTACAGATATGTCGGCAGCCAGACCAGGGTGCCGTAGTAGCCGAAGTTCTGAATCGAGGTCATGATGGCGATGCCGATGGTCGAGCGGGTCGCCTCGGCGTCGGCAAACAGATAACGATAGGGGTTGGCGCCCTTGTCGCCCTGTTCGGCGTGAGCGCGCACGAAAATCTCCGGCTCGCCC
This sequence comes from Xanthobacteraceae bacterium, assembly GCA_031555345.1. Classification (GTDB taxonomy): domain Bacteria; phylum Pseudomonadota; class Alphaproteobacteria; order Rhizobiales; family Xanthobacteraceae; genus Astrobacterium. Next base: position 852 of record JAVBUK010000214.1, read on the forward strand.
ATCACCCGTCGCACCACGAATGCAGCCACGGCCGGCACCAGTCCGAGCAGAAACATCCCGCGCCATCCGATCGACGGCAACAGCAAAGGCGTCACCATTGCGGCGGTGAACACCCCGAGCTGCCAGCCGAGCGCACAATACGACGAGGCCCGCGCGCGCTTGTGCGCCGGCCACGCTTCCGCCACCAGCGCCATGCCGATGCCGAACTCGCCGCCCAGCCCGATCCCGGCAATCGTGCGGTATATCAAGAGATCCCAGAAGCCCTGCGCCAGCGCGCACAGGCCGGTGAAGACGGCGAACAGCAGGATGGTCCAGGACAAGACGCGGATGCGGCCGAACCGGTCGCTCAGCGCACCCACGATCAGCCCGCCGATGACGGCGCCGATCAGGGTCGCGGTCATCAGCCACCCGGCTTGCGTGCCGGTGAGATGGAGGCCCGCGGTGACCGCCGACAGCATGAAACCGAGGATCATCAGGTCGAACCCGTCCATCGCGTAGCCGACGATGGAGGCGACCAGCGCCTTGCGGGCGTACGGGTTGACCTCGGTGGGCTGCCCCGCCGCCACGCCTTCTGCCGTTGCGGCTGTACTCGACTGATCCATAACTTGGTTACCTCTATCGCCCGCGACCGGCGGCCCGCTGCGGCCAACCCCGCCGTCTCGCATGTTCTGTCGTAATGGCCATACCGCTGCGATCACGCCCCGCGGCCCTGCACCCGCGCGATTTGACAGCGATTGCCGCCGATGTCTAGCGTAAGCGATCGTCCGGTCATGACACACACCCGAAACGGAATCGGATCTCGTGCAGATTGCAGCGCGGCTCAAGGAACTCGGACTTGCATTGCCGGAACCGGCGCGAATCCCACCCGGCACGGTGCTGCCGTTCAGCCCGATTCGCGTCGTCGGCACACGCGCGCTGGTGTCCGGCCACGGGCCGACCCGCCTCGACGGTACGATGGTCTCCTACCCCGGACGGGTCGGTGCCGAGGTCAGTCCGCAACAGGCCTATGAGGCCGCGCGGCTCACCGGGCTGGCGATTCTGGGCAGCCTCGAACGGCGACTGGGAACGCTCGACCGCATCACCGCCTGGACCCGGGTGTTCGGCATGGTGGTGTGCGCGCCGGGTTTTCGCGACACCCCTGGCGTCATCAACGGCTTTTCCGACCTGATCCTCGCGGTGTTCGGACCCGACCGCGGCCAGCACGCGCGGTCTGCGATCGGCGTGGACACGCTGCCGTTCGGAATTCCGGTCGAAATCGAGGCCGAGGTCGAAATCGACAACCAATGACAGGCCCAGCCGGGCGGAGGATGAGACGATGACCAAACCGCTGCCGCGGGTCGGCAACCAGCGCGTGATCGATATGCACGTGCATATCGGACCGGAGTTGCTGCGCCGCAAATACAGCGCCGCGAGCCTCGCCGCCGAGGCGCGCCGGGAGGGCTTCGGAGTGGTGATGAAGAATCATTTCCAGCCGACCACCGCCCAGGTCAGCCAGCTTCGGCGCGACGACGACGAGGTGCCGCTGATCGGGTCGGTGGCGCTCAACTTCGGCTGCGGCGGCGTCGACGATCACGGCGTGCGCGCTGCGCTGTCCGGATGGAAGCGGGACGTCACCGCGGCGGATCCGGATCCGGACCGGTTCGTCGTATGGATGCCGACGGTGTGCTGCGAGTCGCATCTGCGCTGCTACGGCCGACGCGATCTGTCGCCGGACTGGGGCGTCAAGGTCGAGCATACCCGTTTCTACGCCGAGGGGACGGGATACAGACTCGAGGCGGACAACCCGGACAGGCAGGCGGCGCTCCAACGCGCCCTCGCGGTGGTCGCCGCCAACGATCTGGTGCTGGCGACCGGCCACCTCGACCGCCAGGATACCGTGACGCTCGCCAGGACCGCGCGCGCCGCGGGCGTGCGCCGCATCATCCTGACGCACCCGCTGTTCCAGGCGACCGAACTCGATCCGGCGGCCATGGCGCAGAGCTGGCAGGACTACGGCGCCTACAGCGAACTCGCCTTCGTCAACCTGGCGATGGACCACCTGACCTACGAGCAGTACCTCGAGGTGATCGAAGCCGTGGGACCGGAAGGCGTCATTCTGACCACCGACGTCGGCCAGGTCTTTTCGCCGCCGGTGGGTGAGGCGTTGCGCGCGTTCTTCGCCGAACTGGCCAAGCGCGGCGTCAAGGAGGACGCCATCACCCAGATGGCGGTGCTCAACCCGAACCGGCTGCTGTTCGACGCGATGGCGTAGCACGACAAGCCTGATGCGGTGGATTTGACGTTCCGATCGCACTTGCGGCAGGCGCTTCATCGGAACGTCGAATCCAAAACCGCACTGGCATCACAGCGTCGCCGGTGTCCTTTCGGTTCCGACGTTGGTACGCGCGGGCTGCAAACGGAACCGAACATCGGAACCGGGACACCAGCCCGCTGCGCTGGAGCGCATCATCGCGCCCCGCCGCGGGGCATCCGGTTGGTCGGTTCGTCCGGACCGACCGGATTTCGGTCGGTCCCGGATCGGGCGGACCCTGGCACCGAGCGACGGTGCCGTCCCCCGATCACGATCAGACCGATGGCGCAATCGACGCCTTCGCCGTCGCGTCGACCACGTCCTCGAGGGTTCGCAGCCCGATGTACGGCGCGTTGACCAGCACCGCCATGTTGCCCGGCGGGTGCCGATTGGTACGCATGAGTTCGTGCGCGTGGGGAATCTGCCGCCACGGGAACACGTCGCTGATGCAGGGATCGATGCGGCGGTCGAGCACGAACTGGTTGGCCGCCGACGCCTGCTTGAGGTGGGCGAAATGCGAGCCCTGGATCCGCTTCTGCCGCATCCAGACGTAGCGTGCATCAAACGTGATGTTGTAACCGGACGTGCCGGCACAGAACACGACCATGCCGCCGCGTTTCACCACCAGACAGGAGACCGGGAAGGTGTGCTCGCCCGGATGCTCGAACACCAGGTCGACGTCCTTTTTGCCGGTGATGTCCCAGATCGCTTTGCCGAACTTGCGCGCCTCCTTGCTCCAGGCGGCGTAGTCGGGCGTGTTCACGGCCGGCATCCGGCCCCAGCAGGAAAAATCCCCGCGATTGATCACCCCCTTGGCGCCGAGTTGCAGGACGTAGTCGCGCTTGGACTCGTCGGAGATGACGCCGATCGCGTTGGCGCCGGAGGCGGCGACGAGTTGGACGCCGAAGACGCCGAGTCCGCCCGAAGCCCCCCACACCAGCACGTTGTCGCCCGGCTTGAGGGTGTGCGGCGGATGGCCGAACAGCATGCGGTAGGCGGTCGCCAGCGTGAGGGTGTAGCAGGCCGCCTCTTCCCAGGCGAGATGCGGCGGCTTGCGCATCAGTTGGCGCGACTGCACCCGGCAGAACTGAGCGAATGAACCGTCCGGCGTCTCGTAACCCCAGATGCGCTGCGACGGCGACAACAGCGGATCGCCGCCGTTGCATTCCTCGTCGTCGCCATCGTCCTGATTGCAGTGGACGATGACCTCGTCGCCGACCTTCCAGCGCCCGACTTTCGAGCCGATCGCCCACACGATGCCGGCGGCGTCCGAGCCTGCGACATGGAACGAATTCTTGTGCACGTCGAACGGCGAAATCGGCACGCCCAGGCCGGCCCAGACGCCGTTGTAGTTGACGCCCCCGGCCATGACGTAGACCAGCACCTCGTCCTCGCCGATCGGCCAGGTCGGCAGCACTTCGAGCTGCATCGAGCTTTCCGGCGGGCCGTGGCGCTCCTTGCGGATCGCCCAGGCGTGCATCTTGGGCGGCACCACGCCCAGCGGCGGGATTTCGCCTATG
>JAVBUK010000069.1:0-3394 GCA_031555345.1 Xanthobacteraceae bacterium
CGTTGCCGGCGTAGATCGGCCGCTCGAAGGTGTCGGCGGAGACGACGCCGGTGATGTCGGAGATCACCTTGGGCAGCGATCCCGGATTCGCCTGCAGCATGGCGGCCGACGACGACAGCCCGAGCGCCCAGGTGGCGCCGAGGCCGAGATAGGCGGCGGCGCCGGCGGCCCGATAGTCCATCCTGAGGTCGGTACGGCGCGCGAGGGCGCGGATCAGCAGGCCGCCGAGCACCAGACTGAGCGCGTAGTTCAGGTAGGACGCCATCATCGACACGAACGCCACCCAGGCGAGCGCGCCGGGATTTCCGGTCGGCACGCGGGCGAGCTTGTCGATCAGCCGGGTGCAGAACGGCGAAACCGCGAGCACGTATCCGGTGATGATGACCATGGCCATCTGCATGGTGAACGGGATGAGCGACCAGAAGCCCTCGCCGAACTGCCTGGCAATGTCCAACGGCTTGGCGCCGATCGCCAAATCGGCAATCGCTATGATGATCACTGCAAAGATCACGAACACGAACGCGTCCGGATACCATTTTTCGGCCCAGGCCGTGAAAGACTGCGCCATGCGGGCGAGCACGCCGGCGCTCGCTTCTTCCGCATCGCGGTCAGCGACGCGGATGTCACCTTGACTGGACATATTTTTCTCCAAACGATGTCCGTCCTGCATCCGGATCAGGCGGAGAACTACGCTTCCCCATTCCGAGGAACGCACGCCACAAAGCCCTCGTCCGCCGGATCGGCGAGCGGCGTTGCTCCGACCCGCCTTTCGCAAGCTCCGTGCCATTCGCGGACGCCGCGCAAAACCCTGTGTTTTGGATGCCGCAAACATGATCTGGCGACAGTCCGCACGCAAACTCGTTCACACCTGCGCAAATCCTTGCGCGCCTCGCGCCGATACTTAAGGACAATTGCTTACATCGATCGGCAGCGGTTCGGCACGACCCGACTTGTCTGATCGACGCAACGCACGATAAATAACGCGGGATTGACGCGCTGGATCTGGGAATTTCGTCTTGCGGCTGCTCGGCGACGTCTTTTCGGTGAAATCCCTTCGCGTCCGTCTGATGCTGACGTCGCTGCTGGTGGTGGCGCTGCCGATCGCGATCGTCGGCGTGGCGCTCGAACACGAGGGCCGCCAGGCGCTGCGCGGCGAAAAGGAAGACAAGCTGTTCGCGCTGACGCGGGTGCTCGACGCCGACCTCGGCGCCGACTACGACACGCTGCTCGCGGACCTGCCGAGCGGCTGGAACGATCGCGTCGCCGCCATCCGCCATCTCAACGCCAAACTCGCCGGCATCACCGACCGGGTGGCGGCGGCCGCGCCCGGCGTCGGCGTCGGCTACTACTCCCGCCGGCTCGACGCCATCGTCACCTATGGTCCGAGTCGCGACCACGGCCACATCGTCGGCATCCCGATCCCCGCCGACCATCCCGGCCGCGGCGTGATGACCACGCAGGTCGCGCGCGCCGAGGTCGGCACGCTGGTGCGCGGCCGGATCCTCAACGCGATGTTGCCGATCGTGCGCCAGGGCGAGGCGATCGGTTACATCTGGGCCAACGAATACTCGACCGCGATCGAGGCCCAGCAGAGCGGGATCGAGTATGCCGCGCTGGTCGCCTGCTTCGGCGGCCTGGTGGTGGCGTTCGGCATCATCAGCCTGCTGTCGCGCCGCCTGTCGCGCGAGGTCGACGTCATCGTCACAGGCCTCGCGACCCTCACGCGCGACCCGCAGCATCGCATTCCGCCGCTGCGCGACGAACTCGGCGCCATCGTCGCGGCGATCAACCACATGGCCAAGGCGCTGTTGAACGCCAACTCGCTCAACGAGAACATCCTGGCCAGCGTCGCCGACGGCATCGTCGCAGTGGACGTCGACGGTCGCGTCAAGACGCTCAACCCCGCCGCCGAGCAACTCCATGGCGTGCGCTCCGAGCATGCGGTCGGTCGCCCCTACCGCGACCTGTTCCCGGACGGGACCAGGGGGCAGAGCGCGCTGCTGGACACGCTCGAGACCCACCGCCCGCAGGCCGCCACCATCGAGTTGGTTCATCCCCAGCAGACGCTGCGGATCAACGCCACCGCGAGCCTCCTGCGCGACGGCGACGGCAACCACATCGGTGCCGTCGTCGTCCTCAAGGACGTGAGCGAGCGGCACCGCCTGATGGTGCGGCTGATGCGCGCCGACCGGCTCGCCGCGCTCGGCGAGATCACCGCCGGCTTCGCCCATGAAATCCGCAATCCGCTGACCTCGATCCGCGGCTTCATGCAGTATCTCGAGGATTGCGACAGCCTGGACGAGTGGCGCCGCTACGGTCCCCTGATCATCCGCGAGGTCGACCGGCTCAACCGCATCGTCGGTGAACTGCTGGCGTTCGGCCGCCCGCAGCCGCCCCGCATCGGCCGCGTGCAGGTCCAGAACCTGGTCGAGGAGATGGCGTTCCTGGCGCGCGGCAAGTCCAGCGCCCGGGTCGAGCTCGCGCTCGACCCCGACATCCCGCCGATCGAAGCCGACGGCGAGGCCCTCAAGCAGGCGCTGCTCAACCTGTTGATCAACGCCATCCAGGCGATTCCGGACGGCGGCAACATCCTGGTCACGGTCCGCGCCGTCGGCGACGCGCAGCTGTCGATCAAGGTCGCCGACGACGGAATCGGCATGGCCCCCGCCGACATCGAGAAGGTGTTCGATCCCTTTTTCTCCACCAAACCGTCCGGCACCGGGCTCGGCCTGGCGATGGTCCACCGCATCGTCGACGCCCATCACGGCACCATCACGTTCGACAGCCATCCCGACAAGGGGACGGTGGTCGAGATCCGCCTTCCGGTGGCGCAGCGCGAACGCACGACATGACCTCTCCCATCCCGGCTACCACCCCCGCCATGCTGGTCGTCGACGACGACGAGGCGATCCGGCACATGCTCCACGCCATCCTGACCAAGGAAGGCGCCCAGGTCTTTCTCGCCAAGGACGGCGTCGATGCGGTCGACGCCTTCCGCCGCCAACACGCCGACGTCGTGCTGATGGACATCCGCATGCCGCGCCGCAGCGGCCTCGAGGCGATGAAGGAGATCCTCGACATCGACCGTGGCTGCGCGGTGATCCTGATGACCGCATTCGCCGAAGTCGGCACCGCGGTCCAGGCGATGAAGGACGGCGCCTTCGAGTACGTCACCAAGCCGTTCGACATCGAGGAGATCCGGGTGCTGGTGCGCCGCGCGCTGGAAATCCGGGCGATGCGCGCCGACATCATCTCGCTCCGGCGCGAGTTGTCGGAACGCTACGGCGCCGAGGGCATCCTCACCGACAATCCGCGCATGATGGAGCTGCGTCAGACCGCCGCCAAGGTCGCCCGCTCCAACGCCACCGTGCTGATCGAAGGCGAGAGCGGCACC
>JAVBUK010000371.1:0-4467 GCA_031555345.1 Xanthobacteraceae bacterium
ATCTATGGCTGACCATCGTCTGGGTGGTGTACCTGCTGGTCTTCCTGATGACCCTCATCAAGCGGAAAGAGCCGCATATCTTCGTCGCCAACTGGTTCTATCTCGCCTTCATCGTCACCATCGCCGTGCTTCATCTCGGCAACAATCCCGCGCTGCCGGTCTCGGTGTTCGGCTCCAAATCCTACGTCGCCTGGGGCGGGGTGCAGGACGCCATGTTCCAGTGGTGGTACGGGCATAATGCGGTCGGTTTCTTCCTGACCGCCGGCTTCCTCGCCATCATGTACTATTTCATTCCCAAGCGCGCGCAGCGTCCGGTCTATTCGTACCGGCTGTCGATCGTTCATTTCTGGGCCCTGATCTTCCTCTACATCTGGGCGGGTCCGCATCATCTCCACTACACGGCGTTGCCCGACTGGGCGCAGACCCTCGGCATGACGTTCTCGATCATCCTGTGGATGCCGTCGTGGGGCGGGATGATCAACGGCCTGATGACGCTGTCGGGCGCCTGGGACAAGCTGCGCACCGATCCGGTGCTGCGGATGATGGTGGTGTCGGTCGCGTTCTACGGCATGTCGACGTTCGAAGGCCCGCTGATGTCGATCAGGGCCGTCAATTCGCTGTCCCACTACACCGACTGGACGGTCGGGCACGTGCATTCGGGCGCACTCGGCTGGGTCGGGTTCGTGTCGTTCGGCGCGGTCTACTGCCTGGTGCCGTGGCTGTGGAACAAACGCGAGCTCTACTCCATCAAACTCGTCAACTGGCATTTCTGGCTCGCGACGATCGGCATCGTGTTCTACATCTCGGCGATGTGGGTCTCGGGCATCATGCAGGGCCAGATGTGGCGCTCCTACACGCAGCTCGGCTTCCTCGAGAACGCGTTCATCCAGACCGTCGAGGCCATGCATCCGTTCTACGTCATCCGCGCGCTCGGCGGCGGGCTGTTCCTGGTCGGGGCGCTACTCATGGCGTTCAACATGTGGAAGACCATTACGGCGAGCGAACCCGCCGAGCGCATCGCGCTCGCTCCGGCCGCGTGAGGGGGCGTCCATGTCGCTGTTCAACAAGCACGCGATCGTCGAGAAGAATTCGCTGATCCTGCTGGTCGGCATCCTGATCGTCATCGCCGTCGGCGGGCTGGTGGAAATCGTGCCGCTGTACTACCTCAAAGGCGTGGTCGAGAAGGTCGACGGCATGCGCCAGCGCACGCCGCTCGAGCTCGCCGGCTTCAACATCTACGTGCGCGAGGGTTGCTACAACTGCCACTCGCAGATGGTGCGCACCTTGCGTGACGAGGTCGAGCGCTACGGCCACTACTCGCTCGCAGCCGAGAGCATGTACGATCGTCCGTTCCAGTGGGGATCGAAGCGCACCGGGCCGGATCTCGCCCGCGTCGGCGGCAAACAGTCCGATGACTGGCACCGGATGCACTTCAACAGGACCAAGTCGGTCATGCCCGACACGGTGATGCCGAACTATCCCTGGTTCGCGCGCACCGAGCTCGACTACCGACACATCGCCGACGACATGGCGGCGCAGGCCGCGCTGGGCGTTCCGTACAGCCCCGACATGATCTCCAATGCGCGCGCCGACCTCGAGACGCAGGCGAACGGCGACGAGTCCGCCGCCGGCGATCTCGTCAAGCGTTACCCCAAGACACAGGTGCGCGACTTCGACGGCAATCCGAAGCTGATCACCGAGGCGGACGCGCTGATCGCCTACCTGCAGATGCTCGGCACCCTGGTCGACTTCAAGCTCTACGACGACAAGGCCAACATCCGGTGAGATGACCATGTCGGACACCTACAAAACGCTCGCCGAATTCGCCCAGACCTGGGGTCTGTTGTACTTCATCGTGCTGTTTGCGCTCGCGGTCGGCTACGCGTGCTGGCCGTCGCGCAAGCAGGAGTTCGATGCGGCCGCGCGCGTGCCGCTGCGGGAGGACTGAAGCGATGGCCGGGGACAACAAGAGCATCGACCCGCTGACCGGTACCGAGATGACCGGCCACCAGTGGGACGGTTTGACCGAACTGAACACGCCGCTGCCCCGCTGGTGGCTGTGGATGTTCTACGCGACCATCGTCTGGGCGATCGGCTACTGGGTCGCCTACCCGGCCTGGCCGCTGGTCTCGACCTACACCACCGGTCTGGTCGGATGGCACTCGCGTTCCGCCGTGGAGGCCGACCTCGCCGAGCTCAAGACGATCCGTGGCGCGATGCTCGGGCGTCTGCAAACCGCCTCGTTGCAGGAGATCGTCGCTACGCCGAACCTGCTCGAATTCGCCCGCGCCCAAGGGCGTGCGGCCTTCGCCGACAATTGCGCCCCCTGCCACGGTTCGGGCGGCGGCGGCTCGCCCGGATTTCCCAACCTCAACGACGACGACTGGCTGTGGGGCGGTAAGCTCGACGACATCCTCCGGACCATCCAGCACGGCGTGCGCTCGACGGATTCCGACACGCGATCGGGCAACATGCCGGCGTTCGGTCGCGACGGCATGCTGCCGCGCGCCGACATTTCGGTGGTCGCCGACTACGTGCGCTCGCTCGGCGGGCTCGCCAAACCGCCGCCGGCCGAGCTGGCCCGAGGCAAGAAGATCTTCGCCGACAATTGCGCCACCTGCCACGGCGAGGACGCCAAGGGCAACCGCGAGCTGGGCGCTCCGAACCTCACCGACCCGATCTGGCTTTACGGCTCCGCCAAGGAGACGATCGTTGAGGGCCTGACCAACGGGCGCGGCAGCGTGATGCCGGCCTGGGGCGAGCGACTCGACGCCGACACCATCAAGGCGCTCGCGGTCTACGTTCATACGTTCGGTGGAGGCGAGAAGTAGGCAACGTGCCGGCAGAGCACCCGATTGCGACGACACCGATGAAACAACAGGCAGCCGCGACCGGCGGCCCGTCGGGTGCGGGCGGCGAGCCGTTGTACCGGGCGAGCCCGAAGGTCTATCCGCAGCGCGTCCAGGGGACGTTTCGCCGGATCAAGTGGGCCGTGCTCGTCGTCACGTTGGGCATCTACTACCTGTTGCCGTTCGTGCGCTGGGATCGCGGCCCGAATGCGCCGAACCAGGCGGTGCTGGTCGATTTCGACGGTCCGCGTCTGTACTTCTTCTTCGTCGAGATCTGGCCGCAGGAGGTCTATTACCTCACCGGCCTGCTGATCATCGCGGCGATGACGCTGTTCCTGATGAACGCGCTCGCCGGCCGGCTGTGGTGCGGTTATCTGTGCCCGCAGACGGTGTGGACCGACCTGTTCCTGGCTGTGGAGCGTTGGACCGAAGGCGATCGCCGCGAGCGCATGCGTCGCGACGCGGCGCCGTGGACGATGGATACGCTCGCCCGCAAGGCCGCAAAGCACGTCGTCTGGCTGGTCTTCGCCTGGTGGACCGGCGGCGCCTGGGTACTGTATTTCGCCGATGCCCCGACATTGGTGCGGGACTTGGCGACTTTCCAGGCGCCGATCGTCGCTTATGCGTGGATCGGCATCCTCACCTTCACCACCTACTCGCTGGCCGGCCACATGCGCGAGCAGGTGTGCGTTTACATGTGCCCGTGGCCGCGCATCCAGGCCGCGCTGACCGACGAGCACGCCCTCAACGTCACCTATCGCAGCGACCGCGGCGAGCCGCGCGGTTCGGTCAGGAAGAGCGCGGCGCTGCGCGAAAAGGGCCTGCCGGTGGGGGACTGCGTCGACTGCCTGCAGTGCGTCCACGCCTGCCCGACCGGCGTCGACATCCGCGACGGCGCCAGCCTCGGCTGCATCCAGTGCGGGTTGTGCATCGACGCCTGCGACACCGTGATGGCCAAGCTCGGCCGGCTGCCGCGGTTGGTCGGGTACGACACCGAGGTGAACATCGAGCGCCGCGCCGCCGGCCTCGCGCCGGCCATCAAGCTCCTGCGCGTGCGCACGCTGCTGTACGTCGGGGTCATCGCGGTGGTCGGCTCGATCATGCTCTACGCGCTGCTGACCCGGGAGATGCTCGGGTTGAGCGTGCTGCACGACCGCAACCCGATTTTCGTGCAGCTGTCCGACGGCGGCCTGCGCAACGGCTATACGGTCCGGGTGCTCAACAAGCACCGGGAGAAACGTACGCTCGAGCTCAGGCTCGTCGGCCTGCCGGGAGGGGTGCTGGAGGTGATCGGTGGTTCCTCGCCCCGGGGTGAGGCCGCCGTCGTCGAGGTGGGGCCCGACCAGACGTGGGAAATCCGCGTCCTGGTGACCCGGCACGGCAGGCTGACGACCTCGATGCAGCCGGTTGGCTTTCAGATCCGCGACCGCAACAGCGGCGAGACTGCCACGGCTTCCGATTACTTCCGCGGCCCATGACGGGAACCTGGCGATGAAACAGCGAGAGCTCACCGGGCGAACGGTCCTGATCTGCCTTCTCGCGTTCTTCGGCGTGGTTGCGGCCGTCAATGGCGTGATGATCTACGTCGCGACGTCGACGTTCGGCGGTCTCGAGGTCG
>JAVBUK010000179.1:0-6737 GCA_031555345.1 Xanthobacteraceae bacterium
CCGGCGATCGCCAGTTTGAGAATTTCGTGGAACCCGTTGGCGCCCGCACACAGATAGGGCGTCAGCATGGTGACGTCCCGGGCGTTGACGTCGCTGCCGGCCGCGATCAACCGTCTGGCCATGGCGACGTCGTTGCGTTGCGTCGCCACCATCAGGGCGGTACGCCCGCCGGCATCCTTGTGATGCACATCGGCGCCGTCGCGCAGAAGCTGTTCGACCGCCGCGGCATCCGCCGCCTCGACCGCCGCTGTCAGCCGCGCATGGTTCTGAACGTTCATCGAACTTTTCCCTTCGAACGGACCCGGATGGCGTTTCCTCGTCGCCGCACACGGTCGCCGACGCGAGACACGAGCCCGGAGATGAAAAGGACCCGCCGGCGCCGATCGCCGGCGGGTCCACGTGTGGTCAGGCGGCCTTGGCGTCGCCCGCCTTGACGTCGGCGGCCGGAGCCGTGGCACGCTCGCTGAGGACGTGTTTCAGCACGAACACCGCGGCGATCATCAGGTAGCCGTAGACGAGCGGCAGGTTCTGTGCCGCGAAGCCCACCCGCGGGGTGTGGATGATGCCGAACAACACCAGCACGGCGCCGACGACGGCGGCGACCGCGCCCCGGATCGGCTTGTCGTTGATCGCGAAGATGGCGATGCACCCCCAGATCATGCTGCCGAGCGGCGCGCCGTTCCCGAGGTTCGACAGGCCGGCGTAGTAGACGCCTTTCTTGGCGAGCGCGGAGTAGCCGACCGTCATGGCGTTGGTGCCGGCCGCCGACAGGATGTTGTTGGCCATGGTCAGCGCCCAATTGGCCACCCACGGGAAGAAGCAGACGAAAATGACCGGGACTTCGTGCTTCGGGGTCTCGCGCACCACCTGATTGGCGGTGACGATGCCGATGAAGATCAGGATCGGCGCCACGGCTTCCATGGGAATGACGGCGAGCAGGAACGCGCCCAGGCCGCACAGCGCCAGCAGCAGCATCGACGTGCCGGTGGCGAAGGTGTAGCCGATGCCCGCACCCAGCGCCTTCCAGCCGGTATGGCCGACATAGACGGTGACCGGGAACGGATTGCCGAACGCCATGCCCAACAGCGACGACAGGCCGTTGCCCAGCATCACCTGCCGGGTCGGATAGGGATCGCCGGCGGCATGCGCGCTTTCGATGTTCTCGAGATCGAACACGTAGTTGGCCAATCCGAGCGGCACCGCCGAGGCGAGATAGGGCAGCGCGTGCGGCAGGCCTTCGACGAAACTGGTGACGTGCAGCGACGGCGCACTGAAGCCGGCGGCGGCCAGCGCCTTGGTGACGTTCTGGGGATCCTGCAGTCCGAACACCCAGGCCAGACCGGTGCCGACTGCGAGCAGCAGGAACCCGGTCGGAATCTTGGCGAACAGCGGCGACTTGCCGAACCAGTTGATGAAGATCAGGATCAGCACCACGAAGGCGACCACCGGCGCCTCGAACGACTGCAGCATCGGATTCATCGCCAGCAGCAGCAGACCCAACCCGGCGAGGCACGACAGCAGCACGGTGCGTGGAATGTTGTTGCGGATGAGGTCGCCAAGGAACGAGCCGACCACCAGGATCATGGCTTCGAAGAAGCACCAGACCAGCGCGATCTTCAGGGCGAATTCGGCATCCTTGGTGCTTTGGTACACCGGCAGCAGCACCAGGAAAGTGACGGTGAAGATCGACGGCGCGCTCGGCCCCGACGGCAGCGCGGTGACGTCGGTGCGGCCGGTCTGCTTGATCATGCGGATCGCGAACCAGGTGTAGATGGCGCTGGCCACGAACACCGCCAGGCCGAAGCCCGGCGCGATACGCCCGTACACCATCTCCTTGGGCAAGCCGACCACGAACAAGAGCAGCGCGATCATGGTCAGAAGATTGGTCAGGTTGTTGGCCAGCAGACCGAAATAGCCTGCCCAGTCGCCCTTTTTCCAGAGTGTCAGCTTGTCCACATGCCCCTCCTTCTCACATTGCCGATAGCCAGGCGCAAAGCGATGCCGTGGGGGTTGCCGCGGCGGTTCCTCGGGATCGTTCCGGGTTCGACCGCGCCCATCGCACATCACCCGCTACAGCACGGAGCGGCGCGGCACATCTGCCCGGCGCGCTAACAATCGGACGATAATTTTGTCTTGTTCGGATAACGGCCGGCAAAACACCGGCACACGCGGGTATCGGGCGACACTCGCCGAAGGCGAGCGGCGTGGCGGCGGCCCGTCGGCCCACCGAAAAATACCACCCCAGGCCGATCCGGGTCGCGCGCGGGCGCCGCGCTTCGCAAGGGCGAGGAGGTTCGGCGGTGGTGAGACGGGCGAGGCTGTCGAAGGTGTCGGCAATGCGGAAACCCACGGCGACCGACGGTTTCGCAACGCCGCCCTTCACTGCCTCCAATCGTCGCCCGGCATGATCCGGTGCATGAACGCGTCGAACAACGGGACCGTAAACGCGGTTCCGCCGTGACTCGGACTCCAGATCATGCCCTTGGCGATCAACTGACCGCGCGTCGGGCCGAGCGATGTGACGGCCCGGTTCAATTCGTCTGCGATATCGCCCGAGCGATGCGGCCCCGGCCCGAGTTCCGCCATCGCGCGCAGATATTTCTTCTCCAGCGGCGTCAGGCGGTCGAACCGAACCCGGAAGAAGCTTTCGTCCAGCGCCGCGACGGCGCTCCGCGAGGCAAGCGCGACGTCGTGCAGCGTGATCGGGGACATTTCGGCGGCGTCCCAGGCATGCTTGCCCCATTCCTGCAGGAAATAGGCGTAGCCACGCGTCTCCTGGACGATCCGCGCCAGGGCATCGTCGGTGATTTCGACGCCCTGATCATTCGCCGGCTTGGCGATGGCGCGGCGTGCCGCATCCGGTGGAAGCGGGCCAACCTCGGGAAACGCGAACAGGCGCTCGGCATACGACTTGGCGCGGCCCATGCGGCCCGGCAGCTGGGGCAGACCGGCGCCGACAAGCACCACGGGCAGGCTGCGTTGTGCCGCTCGATGCAACGCGGTGATCAATGCGGCGAGCTCCTCCTCCTTCACGTATTGAAGCTCGTCGGCGAAGACGGCGAGTGCGGTGCCGGCTTCCTTGGCGGCGATACCGGTGACCTCGAGCAGCGCCTGCAAGTCGTGTTCGAGGTCGCCGTTGTCGGCAAGTCCGGGCTCTGGATCGAAGTCCAATCCAACCTCGATGTCCTGGTATTTCACCTTGAGAGCCTTTGCGAAACCGGCCAGCCCGCGCAAGGCGCGTTGCGCCAGATCCGTCGCCTTGGCGATGCGCGACAGCCGCAGCAGGGCCAGCCGCAACTGGGGCGCCAGAATGGCGGGGAGCGAGCGACCCTCCGGAGCTTCCACCCGGACGGTGTGGATGCCGGAGGCTTCGGCCTCGTCTCGCATCCGGTCGAGCAGGACGGTCTTGCCCACCCCACGCAGGCCAACCATCAGGATGCTCTTGGCAGGCCGCCCCGCACGCACTCTCTTCAGGGCAATCCGGATGGTTTCCCGCAAACTGTCGCGTCCCGCCAATTCCGGTGGCGGTGTACCAGCTCCGGGAGCGTAAGGATTTTTGACGGGATCCATGGCGGCGGAATTATATCATGTTTATCCAAATTACAAAATCTTGATAAACTTCATAAGGTCCATCAAAACGCAGTCGCTCCGACACCCGAAACGCCTTCATCACCTCGTCGCCGAGGTGGTTGATGACCTTGACGGCGATGCGGCCGCGGTTCGGCTTGTCGAACGGCCAGGAGGTGTCGCTGTTGGGCGTCGCCCAGGCGTCCGGGTCGATCTCGGCCTTCAAGGTCGTCTTGAGGGAGCCGTAGGGATCGTTGGCGCCGAGGAAATAGGCGTGGCGGACGAAGAAGCTCTCTTCGTTGTAGTCGGTGTCGATGAACCAGCAGGCGATGCCGTCGGCGCCGTCACTGTGCAGCGGCACGGTCGGCCAGTTTAGAACCGACGCCATCAAAGATGCCCCACTTCCACCAAGGTCGCGATGGGCGGTTGCAATAGGGTTGCAACGATCCCGAACGCCAGCGAGGTCTTAGTCCGGCGAGAGCGAAAAAGCCAAATAGTTGAAGGAGTTATATGGTGCCCAGGGGCGGAATCGAACCACCGACACCGTGATTTTCAGTCACGTAACTACGGACAAGCTCAGACTGACACGGACTTGCAAAAGCAATATTTTTCTTTATAATACAGTTACTTAAATCCATCTTTGTCCGAAGGAATCCTAGGGAAGCTAGGCTTTTTTGTGTCCCCCGCGCGTCCCCAACATTATCGAGCAAAACCTATGCGCAAGTCATTGACCGACGCTTACATCAGTAAAATAAAACCACCGACGACTGGAAGAATTGAGATAGCCGATCTTCATTCGCGCGGCCTCTCCTTTCGGATCACCAAAAACAACGCCCGATCTTGGAACTTTCGCTTCCGGAAGCCGCGATCTGGCAAGACCACTCGCGAGACCATCGGCAGTTATCCGACTGTGTCGCTCAGCGAAGCGCGGCAGCGCGCCGAAAGCTTACGACGCGAAGTCACCGCAGGCGGTAACCCAGTGGAGAGAAAACGGAAAGAACGAGAGACCGCAAGCCGGAAGACGTTTCAAGCGCTCGCTGACCGATACCTTGATGAACACGCCCGGCGGCACAAGCGGTCTGCCGACGCCGACGAGCGAAACCTCCGGCTTCATGTCCTGCCCAGGTGGCGGAGTCGCCGTTACGACGAGATTTCGCGAGGCGATGTGATCGAACTCGTTGAAGGGCTGGTGACGCACGGGAAACAAACGCTGGCAAACCGTGTGCAGGCTCTCATATCGTCAATCTTCAGTTTCGCGATGGATGCCGACCTCGTCAAAGGCAACCCATGTGCGCGGTTGCGACGACGCGGCGTGGAAGTGGTAGCCCGCCGCGTGCTGTCCGATGACGAGATTCGGATCTTTTGGCCAGGAGTGATGAACAAGCCGGTGTCACACCGCGTGGGTTTGGCACTCAGGCTGGCGTTGCTCACCGGCGCCCGTCCCGGCGAGGTCGCTGGCATTACCCGAGGCGAGCTGGAGCACCTAAGCGAAACAGGGCGTGCAAGATGGATACTTCCGGCGACCCGATCCAAGAACGGGAGGGCTCATTTCATTCCACTCAGCGAACCCGCACGCCAGACTATCCTCATGGCCATCAAACTGATTGACGATGTCGACGATTTTCTTTTCCCATCGCCCAAGAAGGGACGTCCCATAAAAGCTCATGCCCTTGCAGTCGCAATGGCGCGGTTTGCTGCCACGTTGAACGCCGAAACTGCAAAGTCTTGGCTAACCGAACGGCCGACGCCGCATGACCTCAGGCGTACAGTTGCGACGCGGCTCGCGGAGTTAGGCATCCCAAAGGAAGATCGTGACGCCGTACTCAACCACACGCCTCAAGACGTGGGGAAGAAGCACTACGACCTCTACGATCGCGAACGAGAAAAGAGGGATGCATTGGAACGCTGGTCGCAGATGTTGACTGCAATCACCGGCGAGCAGGCGCCTGTCGTAACGCCACATACCTGTCAATCGCAGCTAGTCCAAGAGCAACCGTCAATACCTGGCGCCGTTGGTAGATGCACAATCCGTCAAAAGCTTCGGGTAGCGGGGACGCATGCTCGGCATGATAGTCATCGCGGTACACGCAGCCCTTCTCGCGTAAGGTCGTGATATTGCGTGATAGCTATTCGACACAGTTCCGCATGGCGATGCTGATCAGCCTTCGATCACCTTTGATGTTGAATTTTACGAAGTCCTGAAAGGTCCAATCGGCACGGCTCAAATCGCCGTTGTCCTGCAAAGCTACACGTGTCAGCCTATCTGCGTTTTGGCGATTGAACCCGATCGGGCGGACCGCAACGTATACACGGACTTTATCGTTTTCCAGCGCAACGCCATGGATATCCTGTATTTGAAATCGCCCCTGCCACTCGGTCGGTCCCATTGCCAGAGCGATGTTCATACGGCTCAACACGTCCGTCACGCGGTCCTTTGCAATCGAAATCGAATTCGGTCCAGTACCAGAGTTGCTTTTTGTGATCGTGTGGTTAGTGATGAACGTAAAAAGAGGCTCCTTGATCCCGCTCTTGCAGAACATCCGCAGGGAGCTTACCTCCACCCCCTTTGTGCTGCTGGCTTCGACGTACGCCCCACTTCTTCCAAACGAATGAAATGTGAGATTCGTGTAGACTCGATGGGTGTTGTCCAGCTTCCAGGCGATGATCTCCGCTTGGGTCAGCCACCGGAGATCCTGCCAAGGCGGTATGATAGAAGCCGCTTGAACAAGACGCACATCGGCACCCATGCGAAGCGCGTACTCCAGGAGAATAGCCATCAACATTTGGTCTGATGACTTGTCGATCGCCGAAAATGCCTTTCTCGTAGGCTCGTCGAGCGCGGCATTCTGATAGAACTGGTGGATCCTAAGCTTGCTGCCTGAAGCGCCGATAATTCGATTGTCGTGGTCAGAGTCTACGTCCGAGTTCTTCTGTGCGATATATCGGTTCACACCACCAAGGATGGCGTAAGCGCACGCACTCGCTTTCAATTACCCACAACTTCCGCGCCGAGCATGATGTCCGCCAGTCGCGACAGGCCGCGCCACATGACGATGTTGCCCGGGGCGGGATCGCTCGCGCGCGCCAGGTAGCCGCCGAGCCTGGCGATCTTGACGAGATAACGCGCGAGAGACTTGTTCGCCGGCGGACCAGGCTTGTCGGGGACCAGA
>JAVBUK010000412.1:0-2602 GCA_031555345.1 Xanthobacteraceae bacterium
CAGGGTGAGGATAGCGGTCGCAGTTGTACGCCTCGAACCCTCATGGTGAGGAACCCGCGCAGCGGGTGTCTCGAACCATGAGGCCACCAACCTCCGGGTCACATCCTTCGAGACGGCCGCTGCACGGCCTCCTCAGGATGAGGACAGAGGCTTCGCCGCGCTCCTCAGGATAGCGGTTGCGCGGCACGACGCGCGCCGGCGTCACGCGGTCGCGCCGCCCATTCCGGCGCCGTTCAGACGGCCGAGCGCTGCCGGCACGATTTCGGCGGCATCGAGCAGCGTCTGCTGGGCGAGATGGGCATAGCGCTGGGTCATGCGCGGTTGGGTGTGCCCGAGCAGGCCCTGGACGACATAAAGCGACACCCCCTCGTTCACCAGGAAGCTCGCGAACGAATGCCGCAGGTCGTGCAGCCGGATATCGAGCAATTTCGCGCGCCTGCGGATGCGCAGCCACGGAAAATGCAGCGACGGACAGGGACGGCCGGTCACCCCGGACGGAAACACGAAGGGGTTGTGCGGTGTGCGGTCGATCGACCGCAGCAACTGCAGCGCCGCCGCGTTCAGCGCGATCACCCGCGAGCGTCCGGTCTTGGAAACCGGCACCAGCAGCGTCCTGCGTTCCCAGTCGACGTAGTCCCACCGCGCCCTGGTGATCTCGTTGCGGCGCGCGCCGGTGAGCAGGAGAAGCTTGATCGCCTTGGCGGCGACCTGGTTGTCGTCCGCCGCAAGCGCGGCCAGCAGGCGCTGCGCCTCCTCGACGGAGAGGAAACGCTCGCGACAGACGTCGGGCGCCGTCTTCAGGCTGGCGGCCGGATTGTCGTTGGCCCCGGGCACGCCCCACTTTTTCGCGAGGTTGTACAGGTAGCGCAGCAGCACCAGGACCCGGTTGGTGGTTCCCGTCGCATAGCCGTTTTGGCGAAGCCGCCGCAGCAGTTCGGCGATATCACGGCTGTCGATTTCGTCGAGATGGCGCCGGCCGAGCGCCGGCAGGACATGGATGCGCAGAATGGTCTCGTCGGTCCGCCAGCTCCGCTTCGCATCCATTACGAACGGAATATACTTGTCCTGCACCAACGCGCGCAGCGTCGGGATGGCGCGCAGTTCGCGGCGCGCTTCGTGCGGGTCGGTGCCGAGCAGCGCCTGGGCGAGGATCTCGCGCCCCTTTCGCCGGGCCTGCAGCAACGAGATGACGCCGGCCGGGCCGATCTTGAATTGACGCTCGCGCCCCCGCCGGTCGCGATAGCGCTGATAAAAGGTCTTGCCGCCCGAGCCACGCACCTCGAGCATCAGGCCGCGCATCTGCAGGTCGAAGAAATCGATCTTTCGGCGCCCCTCGGGACACCGCACCGCCTTGACGAACGATGATGTCAGTTTGACACGCACTCGCAATCAACCTCACTCACCCCGGGATTCGGTAGATGTATTATCATACCTCTCATGTTTCTTAGCGTAATTTTGTCTGCGGTATCCAGTGGCCTGGCCGCGCATATACATTTTAAATTCACATCCAAAGCTCTTATTTTAAGATGTTTTCGCCGGCAATCTGTTGAAAGCCTGATCCTCCCGGGAATCTCCGGGCGAAATCGGCCCAAATAAGGTGTCTTGCTCGGTGAACGCGGGACGCTACCTACCGATCGCCGGTTCAACTGATGAGTGTGAGACGGCAATTCCCGCCATGCCGATCGACCGGGCCGGCGCCGCGACGGGAGTTTTCCGGCCGGACGAGCTGAACGATCGCGCCCCCACCCGCCTCCCGGCGGCGGGTCGCCGAGCCGGCATGAGCGAAGCGCGGCAATCCGCTGCGACCGAGCCGCAAAGCCTTAACCACCTTCTTTTGCCGAATGTTCATGCGCCGCCGGCTACTGAGAAGGGCGAAAAGAGTCACACGGCGGGTGGGACATGGTTGATTTGAGCTCTTTCGTCGCCGCCGCAGGCGATACCGCGCCGGCGCTCCAACAGCTTTCGCGCCGCGTCCCGCCCCGCGAAGCCAAGCCGTCTTTCGGCTACGTCTTCTATGACGAGACCCACGACGACGCCCGGATCGCCGACTTCGTCGAACAGTCGTTCCCCGGCGTTCCCATCCTCGGTGGAACGTCGTGTCACGGCACGATGAGCCAGCGTGGAGAAGGCTCCATCGGCCTGCTGCTCATCGACGACCCCAACGGCAGCTACGGCGCGGGAGCGATCGAGTTCGGCGACAATCCGGCGGCGGATGCGGAACGGGCGCTGCACATCGCGCTCGACAATGCCGGCTGCCCCGGCGAGTTGCCGGAGCTGATCTGGATCTACCAGGCTCCCGGCCGCGAGGAACGGGTGATCGCCGGTCTGCGCCGGATCGTCGGCGACCGGTGTCCGATCATCGGCGGCAGTGCCGCCGACAACGAAGTGGCGGGCCGCTGGCGACAGCTGAGCGCCGCCGGCGTGATGCGCAACGGTCTCGTGGTTGCCGCGATGTTCTCGTCCGGCGGCATCGGCTTCGCGTTCCAGGGCGGCTACGAGCCGGCGGGCGCCAGCGGCGTCGTGACCGCGATCGCCGGCAGCGCGGACGACGGCCGGGGCGTCGTGACACGGGCAAGCCGCCGCCGGATCGTGTCGATCGACG
>JAVBUK010000280.1:0-4476 GCA_031555345.1 Xanthobacteraceae bacterium
ACTGGGGGCGGCGGTGGCCGTCCACCGCAACGAAAAGATCACCAGCGAGGACGTGCTGGCCGCGACGCCGGACGCGATCGTGTTGTCGCCAGGTCCCCGGACACCGACCGATGCCGGCATCTGCCTCGACCTCATCGGCAAGGCGCGCGACGTGCCGATCCTGGGGATCTGTCTCGGCCACCAGGCGGTCGGTCAGGCGTTTGGCGGCGAGGTGGTGCGGGCGCCGCTGCCCGTCCATGGCAAGCTGTCGGAAATGGCCCATGGCGCCGAAGGCCTGTTCCGTGGGATCAAAGGCCCATTCAAAGCAACACGCTACCATTCGCTGGTAGTCGACCGCACGACGCTGCCGGCGGAACTCGAGGTGACGGCGCAGACCGACGGCCTGATCATGGGGCTGCAGCATCGCGAACGGCCGGTCTATGGCGTACAGTTCCATCCGGAGAGCATCGCCTCCGAGCACGGTCACCTCATCCTGAGGAACTTTCTCGACCTGGCCGCCGGCTGGAATGCCGGGGCGCGACGCGCTGCAGCGGTCCGGATGGCGCACTGAGGGTATGTCTATGGTCGATCTCAAAGCGCTGATCGGGCGGGTTGCAACCGGAGCGGCGCTCACGCGCGAACAGGCGTTTGAAGCCTTCGACAACATGATGTCCGGCGAGGCGACGCCCTCGCAGATGGGTGCCCTGCTGATGGCGCTGCGCGTGCGCGGCGAGACCGTCGACGAAATCACCGGTGCGGTGTCGGCGATGCGCTCGAAAATGCTGCGGGTGATCGCACCGCCCGACGCCATCGACGTCGTCGGCACCGGTGGCGACGCCTCGGGCTCCTACAACATCTCGACCTGCGCGGCCTTCATCGTCGCCGGCGCCGACGTTCCGGTCGCCAAGCACGGCAACCGCGCCCTGTCCTCGCGATCCGGGGCCGCCGACGTCCTGGCCGCGCTCAGGGTCAGGATCGACCTCGTGCCCGAGGCGATCAGCCACTGCATCGCCGAGGCCGGCATCGGCTTCATGTTCGCGCCGGTGCATCATCCGGCGACCAAACACGTCGCCCCGACGCGGGTCGAACTGGCCACCCGCACGATCTTCAACCTGCTCGGCCCGCTGTCCAACCCGGCCGGGGTGCGACGCCAGATGGTCGGCGTTTTTTCCAAGCAATGGGTCGAGCCGCTCGCCCACGTGCTCAAGAACCTGGGCTCGGAGCGCGCCTTCGTGGTGCACGGCTCCGATGGTCTCGACGAGATCACGACCGCGGGACCGACCGCGGTCGCCTCGCTTGAGAACGGCACCGTCCAGACCTTCGAGATCACCCCCGAGGAAGTCGGAATCGCCCCCACCAAGCCGGAACTGCTGCACGGCGGCGACGCCGAGGCCAACGCCATCGCGCTCAAGCGCGTGCTCGAGGGCAAGCGCGGGCCGTTCCGCGACGTCGCGACGCTCAATGCCGGCGCCGCCCTGGTGGTGGCCGGAAAAGCGAAAGACCTCAAAACCGGCGTCGATCTGGCTGCGAAGTCGATCGATTCCGGCGCGGCCGAAGCGGCGCTCGAACGCCTGATCGCCGTGTCGAACGCGTGACCCCCGATCCATGGCCGACGATATTCTCAATCGCATCCACGCCTACAAGCGCGAGGAAATCGCCGCCGCCAAGCGGGCGCGCCCGCTCGTCGAGGTGCAGGCACGGGCGCGCCTGGCGCCGCCGCCGCGCGGTTTCCTGCGCGCCATCCAGGCGCGCCAGGCGGCTGGCCGTCCGGCGCTGATCGCCGAGATCAAGAAGGCGAGTCCATCCAGGGGGCTGATCCGGCCCGACTTCGATCCCCCGAGGCTCGCCCGCGCCTACGCGGAAGGCGGCGCGACCTGCCTCTCGGTGTTGACCGATCAACCGTCGTTCCAGGGCGCTCCGGAGCACCTCGTGATCGCCCGTGCGGCGGTGGACCTGCCGGTGCTGCGCAAGGATTTCATGTACGACCCCTATCAGGTCGCCGAGGCGCGGGCCTGGGGCGCCGACTGCGTTCTCGTCATCATGGCCGCCGTCGACGACACCGTCGCCGCCGAACTCGAGGACGCCGCCGTCGGCTGCGGCATGGACGTACTGGTCGAGGTCCACGACGAAGTCGAGCTCGCCCGTGCGCTGCGGCTGAGATCCCGCCTGGTCGGCATCAACAACCGGAATCTCAAGACCTTCGCGACCTCGCTCACGGTCGGCGAGCGGCTCGCCCCGATGGTGCCGCGCGACCACGTGGTGGTCGGCGAAAGTGGAATCTTCGCCCCCGCCGACCTCGCCCGTCTCGCCCGCGTCGGTGTTTCGGCGTTCCTGGTCGGCGAAAGCCTGATGCGCCAGCACGACGTCACCGCTGCGACGCGAGCGCTCCTCGCGGACAATGCCTGAAACGCCGAGAACACGATGACCAAGGAACTCACCCATATCGGCCGGCAGGGCGAAGCCCGCATGGTCGACGTCTCCGCCAAGCCGCCGACCGAGCGCGAAGCCGTCGCCGCCGGACGGGTGATCATGCGCCGGGAGACGCTCGAGCTGGTGTTGTCCGGCAACGCCAAGAAAGGCGACGTGCTCGGCGCCGCCCGCATCGCCGGGATCATGGCGGCGAAACGCACCCATGAACTGATACCACTATGCCATCCCCTGCCGGTGTCCAAGGTCGAGGTGGACATATCGCCCGACGCCACACTGCCCGGGTTCGAGGTGCGCGCCACCGTCAAAGTGACGGGCGTGACCGGCGTCGAGATGGAAGCGCTGACGGCGGTGTCGGTCGCGTGCCTGACCATCTACGACATGGTCAAGGCGGTCGAGCGCGGCATGCGGATCGAAAACATCCACCTGGTTGAAAAGCGCGGCGGCAAGTCCGGCCATTATCGCGCCTCGGAGGACTGATGATGGCGGCGCTTCTCCCGGTCGAACGCGCTCTGGCCCGCGTCCTTGCGGATGTCGCGCCTTTGCCGGTCGAGCACGTGCCGCTCGCCAACGCCTGGAGACGGGTGCTGGCCACCGACCTTGCGGCCCGCCGAACCCAGCCCCCGGCCGCGGTCTCGGCCATGGACGGATATGCGGTGCGGGGCGACGACGTTGCGACCGCCGGCAGCCACCTGACCGTGGTCGGCGAAGTCGCGGCGGGGCACCCGTTCTCGCGCGCCCTCGCCCCCGGAGAGGCCGCGCGTATTTTCACCGGCGGTGTGTTGCCGCCCGGCGCCGACACCGTGGCGGTCCAGGAGGACGCCACCCGTGACGGAGATCGGGTGACGTTCACCCGTGCGACGCCCAAGGGCAAGAACGTGCGGGAGGCCGGGCTCGATTTTCGCACCGCTGAGGTCCTGCTCGCCCGCGGCCGGTGCCTGTCGGCGCGCGATCTCTCGCTGGCGGCGGCGATGAACCACGCCGAAGTCCCGGTCCATCGCCGCCCGAAAGTGGCCCTGCTGGCAACCGGCGACGAACTGGTGCGTCCCGGTACCGAACCGGCGCCGGGACAGATCGTTCATTCCAACGGCTTCGCCCTCGCCGCCTTGGCGCGGCAGGAAGGCGCGGAGATCGTCGATCTCGGCATCGTGCCCGACCGGCTCGACGACACCATCGCGGCCATCCGCCGGGCGCGCGAATGCGGCGCCGACGTGTTGGTGACGACCGGCGGCGCCTCGGTCGGCGACCACGACCTGATTCGGCCCGCGCTGGCCGCCGAAGGTCTGGCGATGTCGTTCTGGAAGGTGGCGCTGCGGCCGGGCAAGCCGCTGATGCACGGCCGCCTGGGTGGCCTTCAGGTGCTCGGACTGCCGGGCAATCCGGTGTCCTCTTTCATCTGCGCGTTCCTGTTCCTCGGGCCGTTGGTCAGGTTGCTGCAGGGCCGCCGTGATCTCGAACCGGTGTTCGAGCCGGCCGAACTCGGTTGCGACCTGCGGGCCAACGACGAGCGCGCCGACTACCAACGGGCGACATTGACCACGACCCCCACCGGCAAGCTGGTGGCAACGCCGTTTCCGCTCCAGGACTCGTCGATGATCTCGCCGCTGGCCAGGGCGGATTGCCTGGTCTTGCGCCCGCCCTACGCGCCGGCTGCGCCCGCCGGAAGCCCATGCGCCATCATCCGGCTCGGCAATGTCTGACACCCGATCCGGCCGCTGCGTCGGTCGGATCAGCACGGGCTCGAATCACCGACCCGATCGGGGCGCTGGCGCCCCCGATCTGGACGCTGGCGCCGAAGCCACCCCGTCCCGCCTATTTCATCAGCGCGATCGTGCGGTCGAGGGCGCCGGGGAAGCCCTTGAGCGAAATGGCGAAGGGCAATTCCTTGCCGCCGTCGGCGACCGTCTTGATCTTGATCTGGGCTGCCTTGCGCAGCGCCGCCAGCATGCGGGCATCGAACGTCAACGGAACCAGACAGCCGGCCGGAATGCAGGTCCGGAACTTTTGCGGCGCGCCTGCCGCACCGTCATCGATCTGCAACGCCGCGCCTTGATCCAGCGCCACCCCCAG
>JAVBUK010000286.1:0-5253 GCA_031555345.1 Xanthobacteraceae bacterium
GGCGCCGGTGGTTCGATAACGTTCGTGGGCGCCGGCCTCGCTCGTCCTGCCGCCCGGAACCCGCGGGTCACTCCGGCAGGCCCGACAGCTCTTCGGGGGAGACTTGGCGGCCCAGGTGGATTTCCCGCAACGACGTCCGGCCGGCACGCCACGCCTCGCCGTCCCAGGTCTCGATCCTGCCAAAACCGTCGGAAAACCGGATCACGCGCGCCAAGGCACCGTTCTCGGTCCGCGTGGGGCAAACCACCACGTCGTAGTCCGAGTCATCCGACATGCGACCTCCCTCCAACGCCAGCAGCCGATCAACGCACCGCAAGGCGCGTTATCGGGCTCCGCCGGATCTGGTTCCGAGGCGACTGCTGATACGTGAGTCGGCGCGTTCGATGTACCCGACTCCGGCACCGTCCCGCCGGCGGACGGCGGCTTCACGCCAACGCCGGGATCGCGCCGGTGTTTCGGGCTCGGCGAAACTCGACCGATCCGGGTGGCAGATCAACCTCAGTGGAAGGTCTCGTAGAGAGCCCGGATGGCGGCGTCCATATCCTTGTCATGCACGCCGATGATGATGTTTCGCTCGGAGATGTCCTGATCGACCATCCGGATGTTGATGTCGCTGCGCGCCAGCGCCCCCGCGACCGCGGCGAGCGTGCCGGGCCGATTGTACATCCCCTCCCCGACCACCATGATGAGCGCGGTGTCCGGCAGGTTGGTGATCCAGCTCGCACCGCAGGTTCGGAACACGTCGTCCTCGATCCTGGCGATCGTCTCCTGGTCCGCCTTGAAGATGAGCGTAATGCTGTCGATGCTGCTCGGCATGTGCTCGAAACTGACGTTGTGACGCTTGAGCACGCCGAGAACGCCGTGAACGTAACCGACCTCCTCGTGCATGGCCGGCTTTTCGATGCGCATCGAATAAAACCCGTTGCGCCCGGTTATTCCGACCACACCCTTCGAATGCACGCCCGACGGCGAATGGGTCCTGATCCAGGTGCCTTCCCGATCCGGCCGATGGACGCCGCGAATGTGCGCCGGGACACCTGCGGCGGTCAGCGGCAGGATCGCATCGGCATGCAGCCCGCGGGCCCCCGCATAGGCGAGGTCGCGCATTTCGGCGTACGACAGCGAGGTGATCGCCCTGGTCTCCGGAACGATCGCCGGGTCGACGAACAGCACCCCCGGATGGCTCGACCACTTCTCGAACACGGCGGCCATCATGCCGGCCGCGATCGTCGCGGCGACGGCGTCGGAACCAGAAAGGCGGGTGTCGCCTTCGGGCAGCCCTGGAACGACGATACAGGTCCTCTGCGCCGCCATATGCCGGCCTCGCGCGTAGGTTTGGCGGGTGTCGAGCCGGCCGTCTTCGGAGAACTTCAGCAGGTCGTCGATGGGCACAAAACGGTAATTGAGCAGCGCCGCGCATTTGCGGGCGGCCCCGGCATTGCCGATGACGACAACCCGTCGCCGGTCGTCAGACATGACGATGCGGCTCACCCGCTCGAGGTCTTCGGCGGAATCCGCCGCCCCCTCGGCGAACTTGCCGACAATCAGTTCTTTCACGTAGGCTCTCCGTGTGTCAATCCACGCTTGTCTCCCCAGCACGATACTTCAACGTTCCCCATAAAGGAATCACAACCAACCTCCCCATCCGGAGTGACAGCAGGTTTCGAATGCCGCCCCTGCCGACCGCCGACACGCGCCGTTGCACACACCGTCGAAGTCGAAATGCCTTGGCCGATGACGCGCATCCATGACGCGCGTGCCGGACACCGCAGCCGGCGAATCCCCTGCGCCGTCGGTCGGCCGGCCGCACACGAAGCAGGAACTCAGTTCACCATACCCTTGTTCTTGCGCCAAGCGGACGTCCGTCCGATCTTGAGCTTCGAAGCGACGACGGAATAATCCTTGTTGTTCCGCTCCAGCATGTAGTTGAGGATGTTCTTTTCGACCTGACGGACGATGCTCTTGAGGCCCTGGCTGGTGTCGCGACGCCGCTCCTCTCATCAGCCCCGCGGAAACACTTCCGCCGCCACCGATAGGAACTGACGCAGAGCAGCGCTGCGGTCCGATTGCCGCCAGGCGATCCCGTAACGCAACGGACGCTCTTTGGGTGACAGCTGGCGAAACACCACGCCGATCGTGCTGCGCCACTTGTTCTCCAGCGGAATGATGGCAACGCCTTTGCCCGCAGCCACCAGGCACAGCAAGGATTGCACCGCGGACGCTTCCTGGACCACGCGCGGCCGGAACCCGGCGCGCATGCATTCGGCCTCGATCGCCTGTTGCAGGAAAATTCCCTTCCCGGCAGGATAGGCGACAAAAGGCTCTCCGCCCAGACGCGCGACCGGCACGCGCTTGAGCGCGGCCAGCGAATGGCGGTCGGGAAGGACAACGGCAAGCTGTCGTGTGGTCAGCACCCGGGTCGCGAGAGTCGGCGCTTCCATCGGCAGGAAGCAAAGGGCGACGTCGGTATCTTCGTTGAGCAGCGCAAGCTCCAGAGACCCGTTCGACAATGGTCCCTGCAACTTGAGATCGATTTCGGGGCACATCGTACGGAATGCCCGGATCAATCGCGGCAACACGACATCGCTGCCCATGGCCGTATAGGCGATGCGCAACTGTCCGCTGACGCCACGCTCCACGTCGCGGCAGGCCTCTACTGCGGCATCGATAGCAATACGGATTTCACGCACTTTTTCGTAAAAAACCTGCCCGGCCGGTGTAAGCGCGACCTTGCGGGTCGATCGTCGAAATAGCGTGACCCGAAGTTCATCCTCCAACTCGCGGATACGCATGCTGAGCGGCGGTTGGCTCAGATGCAGACGGCGCGCCGCCTTGGTAAAATTGAGCTCCTCGGCTGCGGCCAGAAACGTATCCAAATGCTTTATATCCATCGCTGTGCCCGTACGTCGCGGTGACGCCAAATTATACGCGGTCGCTATAAATACCGTCCACAACCAATATTGGACAGAATGGATCGATCGCCGGACGATGCCGCTCCGCCCGTTGTGCGGCGTCGCCTGGTCTCGCGGGCTTGCAGGCGACCCTTCCGAAGGTCGTTCGGACGACACACTCACCGCCCGGCAGCAGCTTCATTATGGCTCGAAAATTCCCGAACTACCTGCCGGCCGGCGTCATACCTGCCGCGCTCATGCCTTTCAACGCCGACCGCAGCATCGATGAGCGCTCGCTGCGTCGCCACATCAGCGACATCGCGGCGACCGACGGCATCAGCTGCATCTGCATCAACGGCATTTCCCAGGAGGTGGCGTCGCTCTCGCTCGACGAGCAGAAACGTACGCTCGATATCATGGTGGACGAGGTCGGCGACAAGGTCCCGCTGATGCACGGCGTCTACGCCCACAGCGCGATCGACGCCGCGGCGATCGCAAGGCAGGCCGAAGAAGGAGGAGCATCATGCCTGCTGGTATTTCCGCCGGCGGTGTTCGTCCGCGGCGCCGAACTGCGCCCGGAGATGATCTATGCGCACTACAGCGCGATCGCGGATGCCACCGACCTGCCGCTGGTCGTCTTCCAGTACGAGCAGAATACCGGCCAGGGGAACCCGCTGGATACGCTGATCGGCCTCACAGAGCGGATACCTTCGGTCAAGGCGATCAAGGATCGCAGCAACAACCCGGTTCTGCACGAGCAGCACATCCGCGTTCTGCACAATCTGCCGCGACGGATCAACGTACTCACTACGCACAGTGCATGGCTGCTGTCGTCACTCGTCCTCGGCTGCAGCGGCATTTTGTCGGGGTCGGGCAGCGTCATTGCGGCGTGGCACGTCGAACTGTGGAATGCAGTACAGAGAAACGACCTCGCCGCGGCGCGTGCGTGCTGGGATCGGATCTATCCATTGGCGCGCTGCTTCTATTCGCCGCCGCTTCTGGACATGCATACCCGGATGAAGGACGCGCTTGTCCTGCTGGGCAAGCTTCCGAACAGCGTGGTCCGCCTGCCGTGGATCGAGCTCGGAGCCGCCGAGAAGAATGCCGTGAACGAGGCATTGAAGGCGGCGGGCATGATACCGCGTTGACGCCACGCCGGCGAGATTCCACAGCTTCGAACGTGAGGAGGCAATCGTGCGTACTTTCCTGCGATATTTGTCGATCAGCATTGTGTTTGTTTGCGGTCTGGTCGGTACAGCGGCGGCGCAGACCTATCCGTCGGGCACGATCACGATCGTCGTGCCCTTCACGGCGGGCGGAGCGGTGGACGCAGTGGCGCGGGCATATGCCAGCGAGCTGCAGGAGCAATTCGGCACGCCGGTCGTCGTGAACAACAAGCCGGGCGCGGGCGGCGCGATCGGAGCGCAATATGTGGCGTCGACCGCGCCCGATGGATACACCCTGCTTCTCGCATCCGTCGGGCCGATGACGATCAATCCCAACATTCAAGCGAAGTTGCCGTTCAATGTCGAACGCGATTACGAGGCGGTCGTGCTTCTGGCCAAGACGCCCGCCATCCTGGTGGTACACCCGGACAATCCGGTCAACACCATCCAGCAGTTCAACGCATGGGTCGGCCGCAAATCCAAGCAGCTCAACTACGGATCGGCCGGCGTGGGAAACATCACCCACGTGGTCGCCGAATATTACATGAACATCGCCAAGCTCCAGGCGAGCCATATTCCCTACAAGGGCAGCACGCAGGCCGTCACCGACATGCTGGGCGGACGACTGGACTTCATGTTTGACGTCGTGCCGACCGCGCAGCCTTTCGTACAGTCGGGAAAGTTCAAGGCACTGGCGGTCTCGACCATGACCAGGTCGCCGGTGCTTCCGGAGGTGCCCACCCTGAATGAACTGGGTTACAAAGGCTTCGACGTCAGTTCCTGGTTTGGCATTTTCGCGCCCGCCGGAACGCCCGAGGACATCATCCGGAAACTCAACGCTGCCGCCAACTCCGGCCTGAGCCAAGGCGCAGGGCTGGCCAAGCTGCAGTCCCTCGGCACCACTTTCGTCGGCGGCACGCCAGGCGAGTTCAAGGCCTTCGTCGCCAGCGAAACGGCACGCTGGAAGAAAGTGGTGGACGACGCCGGAATAAAGGCCAACTAGAGCACCGCAGCGGTCCGGGGGCTGCACCAGGTTGGATGCCGTGTTCCAAAGCGCCCGGCCGAAGCCCGCCTGATCGGCCGGCCGCGCAGGACTGGTGCGGCCAGGCAAGTAATCCGGAGCCAAGTTGCGCCCGGCGGCACCCATGCGATGGCGCTGCCGGGCAAGTCTTATTAAAATACCAACACGTCAGGGT
>JAVBUK010000332.1:0-9933 GCA_031555345.1 Xanthobacteraceae bacterium
CCGGTCGGCGGGGGGCGCGGGGGCCCCCGGGGCCAGCCCTGCCGTCCCCCCCCCGCGGGGGGGGTGGTTCCCTCTCCCCCGCCCCCCCCCCCCCTTTATTCCCCCCCCGCGCCGGGTCAGGCGCCTTTCACCTCGATCTGAACGTCCACATTGCCCCGTGTCGCGTGCGAATACGGGCAGATCTTTTCGTGCGCCTCGTTCGCCAAAGCGGTCAACTCCGCCTGGGACAGCGTCGCGTCTTCGACCCGCAGCTTGACCGCCAGCCCGAACCCGCCCTTTTCGCGCGGCCCGATCGATACGTCTGCCGTCACGCGGACCGACTTGGCATCCTTCTTCTGCTGCGAGGCCACGAAATCAATCGCCCCGCCGTAGCAGGCCGCATAGCCCGCTGCGAACAGATGTTCGGGCGTCGTCGTCCCCGGCTTGCCGGGGCCGCCCATGGCCTTCGGCACCGACAGGTCCGCGCTCACGCTTGCGTCGCTTGCCTGGGTGTGGCCGTTGCGGCCGCCCGTCGCCGTCGCGGTCGCGGTGAACAAGGGTTTGATCGCGTCCATGATATCCTCCACAGAGTTTCGCTGTCAGACCAGCGAAAGTGCCGGACGGCTGCGGCGATCGCAGGGCTCATCCCCGCGCGTCAGCGTCCTCCCGAAGACCAACTGGCCTTCTCCGTATCGCGTGCCGGCCGACGACGATCACGTTCCTCACGGTCGGCGTGAGGTCGCGGGTCGACGAACGCGACAACGACGTCGGCAGCCTCGAGTTCGGGCCGAATTCAGCACACGACAACATCGGCTCACGCGGCGGCACGCTGCAACGGAACCGCAACCAGCCAGCGTCGACGCCGGGCGTCAGTCTCGCCGGTTCCGGCATCGTGTCAAGGTCCGATCGACGCGACGACGATGCACCCTGCGCTACAAGACCTGCATGCAAATGACGGCCTTCCGGCGATATGATCGGGGCTTTCCGGGGGGCCCGGAAGATCGCTGCGAAGCCGCGTGACGGCATCGCGCATCAGTCGATTCAGTCTGACCGGGGGAGACAGGACATGACGGCGGATCGAACGCGCAGGACCCCCTGGGGCGGCATCGCGGATGGCCGGTTTCAATCGAGCGGACACTTTCGGGTGGCCGAGCACGACGGTGTTTTCTGGCTGGTCGATCCCGCGGGCGGTCGCTTCCTGTCCAAAGGCGTCAACACGGTGCGGTTCGACCAGGACCGCATCCAGAACAGCGATCGCATTCCTTACGCAGCGACATGCACCCGCAAGTACGGCGACCCACAGGCATGGCGCCCCGCCGTGGCGCGACGGCTGTCGGGCTGGGGCTTCAACACCCTGGGATCGTGGTCCGACGAAGCGGTCGCCACCTGCGGGCCGGTGCTGCTGGCGGCAACGCCCAATCTCGATCTCGGCATGTCTTTTGCGTGGACCGGCGACCAAAGCCGTGGCGAACCGGCGTTTCCGGACGTCTTCGATCCGCGGTTCGAAAGTCACGTCGGGGTGCGGGCGCACGACCGGTGCGGGTCGGGGCCCGGCGCCCGGCACATCATCGGCTGGTTCATCGACAACGAGCTGCGCTGGGGGCCGGATTGGCGCGGCAACGACGAACTGCTGACGCTGTTCCTCAACCTGGGGGCACGGGCGCCGGGACGCGCCGCCGTCCTGACGTGGCTGCGCCGACGGCATCCGGTTTTCGCGGAATTGAATTCCATCTGGCGTGCGCCGGCGCAATCGTGGGACGCGTTTCAGGCGCTCGAACGCATCGAACCGCCCTTCCGGCGCAAGCCGGCCTACGAGCGCGACGCGGCCGACGAGGATGCCGCCAATCGAGCGGCGCCCGCGCGTGCGGCTTACATGGCCGCCTGCGACGACTTCGCCGCGGTCGTGGCGGAGCGCTATTTCGCGCTGACCACGGCGGCGATCCGGGCGGCCGCGCCCCATCATCTCGTCCTCGGTTGTCGCTTCGCCTACGTTCCCTCCCCGGCCGTGATCGAAGCCGCGGGCCGTCACAACGACGTCATCTCGTTCAACTGCTACGATCCCGACGCCGACGCGAAGCTCGACACCTATGCGGCAGCGGGCAAGCCGTGCATCATCGGCGAGTTCTCCTTCCGCAGCGCCGATTCGGGCCTGCCCAACGACCGCGGCGCGGCGCCGGTGGTCGCGACCCAGGCCGAGCGCGCGGCATGTTTCCGGCGCTACGTGGCCGCCGCTCTCCGCAACCGGACCCTCGTCGGATATCACTGGTTCGAGCATGCCGACCAGCCGGCCGAGGGTCGCTTCGACGGCGAAAACTCCAATTACGGCACGGTGACGATCGACGACCGCCCCTACGAGGAACTCACCCGGGCGATGGCGCGGATCAACGCCGAAGCCGAGGATCGCCACGCCGCCGGCGGCGCGGCCGCTCGACCGACGACGCCCTTGTCGGCCCCACACCCGACGGCATAGACTGGCCTGCAGCATAGGAAACGACGCCATGAGAACGACCCGGATGGCCGGATGGGCTCTTGCCCTGGCACTGCTCGCCGGCACCCCCGCAACGGCACAAACCACCGTCGACGCCGGCAAGATCACCTGCGATCAGTGGCTCACCTTCAAGGTCGCCGATCCCGACAACATCGCGATCTGGCTGAGCGGCTGGGTTCACGCCAGGCAGAACAGCACCCTGATCGACCTGCAGCAATCCAAGGCCAACATCCAACGGCTCAAAGAGATCTGCATCCGCAATCCGGACATCACGCTGATGAAGCTGATCGAAGAGCACGAAAAACCGAAAAAATAGCGGTCGGACGGCAAGGGACGCCGTGGCGGCGGGGCATCCCGGCCGACGCCCGCGCTGCAGGCGCCGGCGGCCGGCGGGTTCGCGCACGCTATTCCACCTCGACACTCATCGGGTCCGCCGTCGCCTCGTGAAGCACGCTGTCGAGGGTCACGAACCGGCTCAATTGCCCGAGTTGCTCCTCGAGGCCGTCGGCGCGCAGCAGATCGCGCAACCTGCCGTGCGCCCCGACGACCCGCAGCACCCCGCCGCGTCGGGTGACCTCGCCGTGCAGTTCGCGCAGCAGACGCGCGCCCGCGAGGTCGATGCGGGGACACGTCGACAGGTCGCAGACGACCAGACGCAACCCATCGGTTTCCGCCGCACGGATCTCGACCAGCACGGCCTCGTACACCCATTCCGTGTTGACATAGAGCAGCGGCCCCTCGGGACGGAAAATGACCGCTCCGCGCGGCGGCAGGTTCTCCGGATGGCGCGCCATGTCGGAGTAGGCGTGCGAGTCGGGGATGCGCCCGAGAAACGCGACATGCGGGCGCGAGGCGTTGAACACCAGCAGCATGATCGAGGTCAGGACCGAGAGCAGAAGCCCCGGCAGGATGCCGACCAGCAGCACGGCGTAGAAGGCGAAGCTCGCGGCGTAAAAATCGGTCGGGCTCACCCGCCGCATGCGCGCCAGGGCGCGGAAGTCCAGCAGGCCCACGATGGCCGTCAGCACGACGGCGGCGAGCACCGCTTTCGGCAGCTTCTCCAACCAGCCGGTGAAGAAAACCAGGCTCAACGCCAGCGCCGCCGAGGCGAACACCAGCGCGAGCGGCGTTCTGGCGCCGGCCTTTTCGTTGACGGCCGACTGCGACAGGCCACCCGCGACCGGATACGCGTTGCCGAGCCCGACGGCGAGATTGGCCATGCCGATTCCGAGCAGTTCCTGGCGTGGGTCGACCGCGTAGTCGTGCTTCGCCGCGAAGGTGCGGCCCGCCGAGATGCTTTCGATGTAGGCGAGGAGCAGACATCCGCCGGCGAGCGGCAAGATTCCATCGACGTCGTGAATGCGCAACGACGAGAACGCCATGACGGGTAGACCGGCCGGGACACTGCCGGTGACCTCCACGCCGAGGTCCGCCAACCCGAGAACCTGGGTGGCGACGATCGACAGCGCCAGGACACAGAGCGCGATCGGCTTGCCCGGCAGCAGGCGCTCGCCGGCGAACAACAGCACCAGGGCGGTCGCACCGACCGCCAGCGCGATCGGTCGCACCCGACCGAGCTCGAAACCGAGTTGCAGCAGGCTCTCGATGAAGCCGTCGCCGTTACCCGGAAGGCCCAGCAGGCTGGGCAACTGCGTCAAGGCGATGGTCAGCCCCGCCCCGAGCCTGAACCCGACCAGAATGCTGTCGCTGACCAGCTTGACCAGCGCGCTCAGGCGGAGAAGCCAGGAAAACAGGCACAGTGCCGCAACGACCAACGCCGCCAGGCTGGCGATCTGGGCGTAACGCTGGACATCTCCTTGCGCCATTTCTCCGACCGTCGTGGCGATCATCAGCGATATCGCCGAGGTCGGCCCGATCGCCAGGTGGCGCGACGAGCCGAGCAGCGCATAGCCCAGCCCGCCGAGCAGATAGCCATAAATGCCGACCTGCGGCGGCAAGCCCGCCAAGGTCGCATAGGCGAGGGACACCGGAACCGCATAGGCCGCAAGCGTCAGGCCGGCCAACGCGTCGTCCTGCAGCCAGCCCGCCCGATAGCCGGGAAGCCAACCGAGCGGTGGCAACGTGGCGGCAAACGCACGATACAGCTGTCTTGGAGTCATTCGTCCGCCCTGCCCCTTCGATGCAACCCGCCCGATGCCTCGCCAATGTCGGTGCCAGCACTCACAGAAACTTGATCCGCAGCCCCCTACACGTATATTTACGTAGTCGCTACTATAGGGGTCAGGAAGTCACTACGGGTGTCCGCCCCCCACCTCGAAGTGGTTTCCCAATGACCGTTCGTCCCCCGTCGAATGGTCCAACGGCCCAAGGTCTTGGGAGGAACGCGCAGAGATCCCGCCGTGGGGGCGGGCGCTCGAGGCGGGGCTTTCGAGAACCGAAGCACACACCCCCGGTTTGCGCTTGCCCCCGGCAGTGTCGTCGACGCACTGCCGGGGTTCTTTTTTTGCCCTCTCGACAATGGCCGGCAACCTTCGCGCGACCTGCGGCCCCTGACCTCATGCAAGTGCCGCCGGGCACACCGGAATCCGTCGATTCTCGCCGCGGATCGATCGGATTGGGCATGTCATCCCCGTTTTTCCCGCCCCCGTGACCTGTCCACGCGAGACCCGTCCCGGGGCCAGCCCGCAAACCCATTTGCCGAGCCCGGCGCGCCCGTGCTATCGCCACCGCAGCGTAATCAAATCGCCGTGCGCGCACTGCACATCGACGCGGCGGACGTTTGGTGTCTGCGTTCAGCAGCTCTTTCCGGGCACGGCTCTTCGTGCTCTGTCCTTTTCTTGGCATTTGGTGAGGTCGGATCGATGCGGTTACGTCCAGTATCTGCCGCGGCAGGCGCGGCGGTGATGGTGATTCTGACGACGGGAATCACGAAGGCGCAGCAATACTATATGGACGACCGGTATGTGAACTTGGGTTCGTCCGGTGGCGGCTACGCCAACTATTCACCGGTACCGATGACGCGGGTCAGTTTTTCTGACAATTACAGCCCGGGCACAATCGTCATCAGGACCAGCGAGCGCCGGCTCTACCTGGTGCTCGGCGACGGCCAGGCCTTGCGCTACGGCATCGGGGTCGGGCGCGTCGGCTTCACCTGGGCCGGCACGACCGCCATCTCGGCAAAGCGGGAATGGCCCGACTGGACGCCCCCTCCCCAGATGCTGCGCCGCCGCCCCGATCTGCCGCGCCACATGAAGGGTGGGATCGAGAACCCGCTCGGCGCGCGGGCGATGTACCTCGGTTCGTCGCTCTACCGCATTCACGGGTCGAACGAGCCGGAGACCATCGGTCAGGCGGTCTCGTCGGGCTGTTTCCGCATGACCAACGACGACGTGGCCGACCTCTACGGACGCGTCAGGGTCGGCTCCAAGGTGATCGTGCAGCGCTGATGTCCGCCGTCAATCCGGGGCGCGAACCCCGGATGGCGTCGATTTTCCGACACGGCTCGTATGCCGTCCACCTGCGCCGTCCACTTGATCACGTGGTGATCGGCGGGCGGCGCCTCGCTCAAGCGTCCGGATCCAGTCGGTCCAAACCCGACCCATCCGAACTGCGGACCAGCCGGATTTCGGGTCAGCTTCGTCGCCCGGGTTCCCGCGACAACCCCTTGGCCGCGAGTTCGTCGAGATAGGCGCGCCAGCACGCATCCATGTCCCGGCCGAACGCCAAAAAAAAGTCCCAGCTGTAGATGCCGGTCGAGTGCAGGTCGTCGAACACCAACCGGACCGCATAGTTGCCGACCGGGTGGACCTCCAGGATGGCGACGTTCTTCTTGCCGGCCACCGTCTGGCGCTCGTCGATGGAGTGCCCCTGCACCTCGGCGCTCGGACTGTGCACCCGAAGGAACTCGGCCGGGAACTCGAATGTTTCGCCGTCGTCGAACGCGACGGTGAGGACGGTACGATCCTTGCGCAACCTGATCTCGGTCGGCGACGGTCTTGCGCTCGACCCGGATGAGGGATCGAAAGCGGGATTGGCTGCGGGATGGGTCGTCATCGGAAAACCTGCGTTGCGGCGACGGCTCGGCCGGGATCGCGCCGACGGCCGCCGGCGAACTTGTTGCCTGCGAACCCGCGGTGCAATACCACCAGGACTGAACCGAGGTGACGCGTCCCGTCGTTTCGCATATATCTGATAGTATCCCTCATCTGGTCGGGCAAGGCTCGGGTTAGGCACGTGACGGCGTTCGGCAATTCAGACCACGGCACCTTCGAGTTTGCGAACGGCGGAGCGGCCCCGCCCCCTCGGCCGCTGATCGACCCGTTCGCGCGCGCGGTCACCTATTTGCGCGTGTCGATCACCGACCGCTGTGACCTGCGTTGCGTCTATTGCATGTCCGAGCACATGTCGTTCCTGCCCAGGGCCGACCTGCTCTCGCTCGAGGAGCTCGACCGGCTGTGCTCGGCGTTCATCGCCAAGGGCGTGCGCAAGCTGCGGCTCACCGGCGGCGAGCCGTTGGTGCGGCGCGGAATCATGACGCTGGTCGAAAAGCTGTCCCGCCACCTCGCCGGCGGGGCGCTCGACGAACTGACCGTCACCACCAACGCTTCCCAGCTCAAGAAGTACGCCGATCAGCTCGCGGCGCACGGCGTCAAGCGGCTCAACATCTCGCTCGACACGCTCGATCCGGCCCGGTTCCGGGCGATCACCCGGTGGGGCCAGCTCACCACCGTGCTCGACGGCATCGAGGCTGCCCGGCGTGCCGGGATCGCGATCAAGCTCAACACGGTGGCGCTCAAGGGGGTCAATGACGACGAGTTCGTCCGCCTGATCGAATGGGCGCACGACAAGGGCATGGATCTCACCTTCATCGAGGTGATGCCGCTGGGCGAGATCGGCGAAGACCGGCTCGCGCAGTATCTGCCGCTGTCGATGGTGCGGGCGCGGCTGGCCGAGCGCTTCACCCTGGACGACATCGATTACCGCACCGGCGGCCCGGCCCGTTACGTCAAGGTGCGGGAAACCGGCGGCCGGGTCGGTTTCATCACGCCGCTGACCCACAATTTCTGCGAGACCTGCAACCGCGTGCGCCTCACCTGCACCGGCATGCTGTACATGTGCCTGGGCCAGGAGGACGCCGCAGACCTGCGGGCGGTGCTGCGCTCGACCCCGTCCGAGGATCGGCTTCATGCCGCCATCGACGCGGCCATCGCCCGCAAGCCCAAGGGGCACGACTTCGTCATGGACCGGCGGCACGACCGCCCTGCCCTCAGCCGCCACATGAGCGTCACCGGGGGCTGATCCCGACGCGGCACACGCCGAGCGCCCCCCTCCGCCGATCACGACAAGATCGAGCAGATGGCATGGACGCGCGCGCCGGTAAGCAAATAGCCAATTGACGCCGCCGAATTCGTCCAATTAGGTATCGGGAGATGGCTTCGGCCGGCGCGGCGGGAAGCTGTCGCGGGCGCGTCTCCGTGCCCGCCAACAAAGCAAGAATGCGCGAGGGGAAACGACAGTGAGGGAGTTGCTGAAACTCAGCCACGCGGTCGACTGGCTGAACAAGCAGTGCGGGACGATCGCCGACGCGCTCGTTCTCCTGGCCTGCGTCATCAGCGCGGGCAACGCCGCCAGCCGCTACGCCTTCAGCGAGAGCTCGAACGCGTGGCTGGAGATCCAATGGTACCTGTTCGCCGGGATCGTCCTGCTCGGCGGCCCCTACACACTCAAGCTGAACGAGCACGTCCGCGTCGATCTGGTCTACGGCATGGTGTCGGAGCGCACGCGCCTGTGGATCGACATCGTCGGCGGACTGGTGTTCCTGCTGCCGTTCTGCCTGATCGTGATCTATTTCACCTGGCCGTGGTTCGTCGAGTCCTGGCGGATCGGCGAAACGTCGTCGAACGCGGGCGGACTGGTGCGATGGCCGGTGAAGCTGATCCTGCCGATCGGCTTCGCCCTGATGGCGATGCAAGGCGTCTCGGAAATCATCAAGCGCGTCGCCGCGCTGCAGCGCGCAATCGAAGTCGATTTCAGATACGAGAAGCCCCTGCAATGACCGCTGTCCGGGACAACATGGCCCCCCTGATGTTCGGGGGCATGATCATCTTCATGCTGATCGGCTACCCGGCGGCGTTCTCGCTCGCCGCCACCGGGCTGTTCTTCGGCTTCCTCGGGATCGAGTTCGGCCTCATCCGGCCCGACTTCCTCGGCAATCTCGCCTATCAGCTGTACGGGGTCGTCTCCAACGACCTGTTGCTGGCGATTCCGTTCTTCACCTTCATGGGCGCGATCCTCGAGCGCTGCGGCCTGGCCGAGGATCTGCTCGATTCGATCGGCCAGCTGTTCGGACCGGTCCGCGGCGGCCTGTCCTACGCCGTCATTTTCGTCGGCGCCATTCTCGGCGCGATCACCGGCACGGTCGCGGCGTCGGTCATCGCCATGGGGGTGATCTCGATGACGCCGATGATCAAGCACGGCTATTCGACCCGCCACACCATGGGGGTGATCGCCGCCTCCGGGACCATCACCCAGCTCATTCCGCCCTCGCTCGTCCTGATCGTCCTCGCCGACCAGCTCGGACGGTCGGTCGGCGACATGTACGCCGGAGCGATCGGGCCCAGCATCATCCAGGTGGCGCTGTTCTGCGCCTGGGTGGCGATCCTCGGCGTTTTCTCTCCCGGGGACGTGCCGGCGCTGCCCGCCGAGGCGCGCACCCTGCGCGGCTGGGCGCTGGTGAGGAAGTGCCTGCGCGGCATCATTCCCTCGCTCGGCCTGATCTTCCTGGTGCTCGGGACGATCTTCATGGGGCTCGCGACCCCGACCGAGGCGGGAGCGATGGGCGCGGTGGGTTCCGTCGCGCTTGCCGCCTTCTACGGCACGCTCTCGTGGAAACTCCTGTCGCAGGGCATGTCGTCGACCATGCGGATCACCGCCATGGTGGTGTTCATTCTGATCGGGGCGCGGACCTTCAGTCTGGTGTTCCAGGGCGTCGGCGGAAAAGTCTGGATCGAAGAACTCCTGACCGCCCTTCCGGGTGGCCAGGTCGGGTTCCTGCTGTTCACCAACCTGTTCATCTTCGTGATCGCGTTCTTTCTCGATTTCTTCGAGATCGCGTTCATCATCATCCCGCTGCTCGCCCCGGTGGCCGACAAGCTGGGCATCGATCTGATCTGGTTCGGGGTGCTGATCTGCGCCAACATCCAGACCAGTTTCATGCACCCGCCGTTCGGCTATGCGCTGTTCTACCTGCGTGGCATCGCGCCGCCGACCATCAAGACCCGGGACATCTACTGGGGCGCCGTTCCGTGGCTGCTGCTGCAGGTGATCCTGGTGGTGATCCTGATCTTCTGGCCCCAGTCGGTGACCTACTGGATCGACCGCGGAACGGCGATCGACGCCATCACGGCCGTGCGGATCGCCGGACCAGGACGCGAGTTCCTGATGGACGATGAGCCCGTGGACATCTTCCTCTCCGAGGGACGCATCGTCGACATCGCGCCCACCGG
>JAVBUK010000351.1:0-4821 GCA_031555345.1 Xanthobacteraceae bacterium
TAGGGGTGTGTAAATTTCGTGTGGCCTCCGTTGGCCGGTCGGTACGGTATGGGTCCCTTACCCTGTGCACCCGGGGTTGCGACGTTCCCTACGGGTGCGGCCCGCCTGGTGGGGTTGGGGGGGTTGAGCCCTCGCGAAACCCACCGTTTTCCGGATCCCGGAATATCGCGCATCGCCATCCGCGCCGGGGTTGTTTTTTGTCGACATTATGTTGATGTAAAAATCAAATAATATGATGGGTTTCGCAAGGGCTCAACCCATCCTGCGCGCTGCGGAATGCAATTGTGGCGTTGCCCGACCCGGGAGGAGCCGAAGGCGAAACCCGGGGCTGCGGCCCCGGCGGGGTCGTCCCCCGGCGGGTCGGCGCTCGGGCCTCATGGTTCGAGACACCTGCTGCGCGGGTTCCTCACCAGGAGGGGTCGAGACACCCGCTGCGCGGGCTCACCATGAGGGTTGCGGGTCACGCGACACCGGTTTCTATCCTCGTCCCGAGGCGGCCGCGTGGCGGCCGTCTCGCAGAACGAGGCCCGCAACCGAGCGGCCGGCTACTCGAAGGTGACGCTGATCGCCGGATTTCCGGGCAATCCCATGTAGCTCACGGTCGCGGTCAGGCCCGCCTTGGGGACCAGCAGCGGGCCGAACGAGCCGAGACTGACCATGTCGCCGGGCTTGAACGTGACGCCGTTCTTGGTCAGCCACACCACCGAATTGAGCGGATGGCCGAGGATCACATTGCCGGGCACCGAGACCAGCTGCGCCCCGGTCTGGTCGGTGACGCGGATCGTCATGTCGGCCAAGGCCGACAGGAAGGCGTCGGTCTGCTGCACCTTGATCGGCTCGCCGAGAACACCGTGGCGTACCCCCACATTGATGCCGACGATGCCGGGGCCATTGAGCTTGGCCGACGGGTCGACCACCAGGTCGGGCAATTCGATGAACGGGTGCACCGCCGACAGATTCGCCAGTACCTCCTTGGGGGTGGTGGCCTTGTTGACGTCGGCGCTGGCCACCACGACGATCATGTCGGCCTCGTAGAGGGGCCTGGCGCCGAATTTGGCCGGCAGCTTGGCGCCGGGTTTGAGCATCATGTTGGCCAGCAGAACGCCGCGGACCGGTTCGGTGACCTTGAACGCGTCCTGGGCGGCCTTGCCGGTCAGGGCCGCCTTGTAGCCGATCGGCTTGCCCCAGTGCGGCTCGAGGGCTGCGACGAGCTTCTTTTGGGCGCACAGCCCGTCTTCCATCGTCACGACGGCGGGGGGATTGGTGGGCTTGCCGGCGAGGATGTCGGTTACCATCGCCTTGATGGCGGCATCACCCGGGCATTCGGCACGCGCGCCGGCGGGGAGCAGGCTGCCGGCTGCCATCAGCAGCAGGGCGGCTGGCATGAGCACGATTTTTCGCAATTTATCCTCCGTGTCAGGAAATCCCGCTCCATGGTGACATGGTGTGACGCCGGTTTGTAGACGTGAAAGGCCGTAGTCCGATCCCGCAAAGCAGCGGCCGGTCTGGTAGGCTCGCGGATCTGCGGTCCGCTCACCACGAGGGTTCGAGGCGCGCGACCACTATCCTCGTCCCGAGGTGGCCGCGCAGCGGCCGTCTCGGGACGAGGCCTGCAACGGAGCGGCCGGCTACTCGAACGTGACGCTGACCGCCGGATTGCCGGGGAATCCGACATAGGTCGTGGTCGCGGTCAGGCCCGCCTTGGGGGCGAGCTGCGGCCCGAACGAGCCGAGGCTGACGACGTCGCCGGGCTTGAAGGTGACGCCGTTCTTGCGCAGCCACAGCACCGCATTGAGCGGATGGCCGAGGATTGCGGTGCCCGGCACGGCGACGAGTTGCGCCCCGGTCTGGTCGGTGACCCGGACCGTCATGTCGGTGAAGGCTTTCAGGAACGCGTCGGTCTGTTGCACCGGGATCGGGTCGCCGAGAACGCCGTAGCGCGCGCCGGCGTTGATGCTGGTGATGCCGGGGCCGTCGAGTTTGGCCGACGGGTCGACCACCAGGTCGGGCAGTTCGATGAACGGGTGAACCGACGACAGGTGGGCCAGCACTTCCTTCGGGGTGGTGGCCGTGTTGATGTCGGCACTGGCCACGGTGACGATCATGTCGGCCTCGTAGCGGGGCAGGGCGCCGTACTTGACCGGGATCTTGGTACCAGGCTTGAGCATCATGTTGGCCAGAAGAACGCCGCGGACCGGCTCGCCGACCTTGAAGGTGTCCTGCGCGGGTTTGCTGGTCAGGGCCGCCTTGTAGCCGATCGGCTTGCCCCAGCGGTACTCGAGAATCGACACCAACTTCTTCTGGGTGCACAACCCGTCCTCGATGGAGGCGACGACCGGGGGATTGGTGGGAGTGCCGGCGAGGATGTCGGTCGCCAGCGTCTTGATCGCAGCGTCGTCCGGGCACCCGGCGTGAGCGCCGGTGGCGATCATCAGGCAACCCGCCACCATCAGCAGGGCGGCCGGATCGAGCACGGTCTTGCGCAATTTGTCCTCCAAGACGGGTTGTCCTTCACGACTGCAAATTCACGTCGTCGTGGCATGGTGCAGCGCAGGTTTGAAGACGGGAAAGGCCGTAGAGCGCACCCCGAAGCGGATCCCGGTTGTCGGCAAGGATCGTGGCCCAAACAAGCTGGCGCGATGGCGATTTGCGGGAGAAGTCGTTCCGCCCGGTCGCGCCGGTCACCCGGCCCGGGCGCGTCACGCGGACCCCGTGCCTGCACATCGAAGAGGGGCGCCGGCCGGGTATCGCGGACTGGTTTGCTGGAGGCACCGAAGGGGGGTGCGATTCCACCTGAATTGAATTATCGCTGGCGCCGGGATGATGGTTGTTCGAATCGTCGTCGGGCTCGGGTTTGTGGACGCATGAAGATCCGCAATCCGGGTTCTCCAATTCGAGATCATGTTTCTGGTACCAAGAAACCAGGGCGTCCGGCGACGCCCTGAAGCGCGAGGGTCGGCATTGATGAAACGCGGCGGACGAGCAGGCGGCGGGCAGGGTCCGAGGCAGCCGGGCGGCGGCCGGCAGATCGCCGGGCCGCGCGGTCACGACCGCGGCGGGCGCCCGGGGGCGCCGCGCGCCGGCGGCAAGGCATTCGAGCGGGCCGTGCGGTCGGACGAACACCCACGTGGCCCGGATTGGCGTGCAAGCAGTCCGCGCGGCTCGAGTCCGCACTCCGGATCCCGCCCGCCTGCGGCCGCGGCGCGGCATCCGGAGGGCAGCAGGGCCCGTCCGGAGCGTTCGCGCGAGCCGACCGGCAGACCCGGTCAGACACCGGATCGCATGCCGGACCGTGCGGCGGTTCTGCCGACCTCGGTCCAGACCGTGACCGTCACGCCGGACGAGGCCGACATGCGGCTCGACCGGTTTTTCGAGGCGCGGTTTCCCGGCCTGTCGTTCTCCCATATCCAGCGCATCATCCGCAAAGGCGAGGTTCGGGTGAACGGGCGGCGGGCCGACCCCAAAGATCGCCTCGCGGCCGGCCAGTCGATCCGCGTTCCGCCGCTCAAGCTCGACCAGCCCAAGCCGCGGGTTGGCTCGGAGGAGGACGAGAGGACGCGGGCGTTCCTGAAATCGATCATCCTGTTCGAAGACGCCGACCTGATGGTGGTGAACAAGCCGATGGGGCTGGCTGTCCAGGGCGGCTCCGGCACGGTGAAACACCTCGACGGCATGCTCGAGGTGCTGCGCGGGCCAGGGCCGGACGGACAGCGGCCGCGGCTGGTGCATCGGCTCGACAAGGATACGGCGGGCTGTCTTCTGGTGGCCAAGACCCGGTTCGCGGCTGCGGCCTTGGCGAAGAGTTTTCGCGCCCGGTCGACCCGGAAAATCTACTGGGCGATCGTGGCGGGCGTCCCCAAGCCGCGGCAGGGCCGGGTCTCGACCTTCCTGGCCAAGGAGGAGCGCGAGGAGGACTCCATCATGCGGGTCGCCGAGCACGGCGAGGAGGGGGCGAGCCATGCCATTACCTATTACGCCGTGGTGGAGACGGCCGGCCCGGCATTGTCCTGGGTTTCGTTGAAACCGGTGACCGGACGCACCCACCAGTTGCGCGCCCACATGGCTCATATCGGCCATCCGATCGTCGGCGATCCAAAGTACTTTTCCAAGGAGAACTGGGCGTTGCCGGGCGGCATGCAGAACCGGCTGCACCTGCTCGCCCGCCGCATCGTCGTGCCGCACCCGCGGGGCGGCGTGATCGACGTCTCGGCCCCGCTGCCCCCGCATATGCAGCAGTCGTGGAGCCTTTTGGGTTTCGACGCCGGCCGCTACGATC
Source organism: Xanthobacteraceae bacterium (assembly GCA_031555345.1). Lineage (GTDB taxonomy): Bacteria > Pseudomonadota > Alphaproteobacteria > Rhizobiales > Xanthobacteraceae > Astrobacterium. Next base: position 4,277 of record JAVBUK010000351.1, read on the forward strand.
CGATCCTCGACGCCCCGGAGGAGTAGGGCGCGACCCCACCGGTCAGCGTACCGCTGCTTGCGTGGACCGGGTGTTTCGCATGCATGGGCTCGGTGGCCGGCCAAGGCGGCGGCAATGTCGCGTCGCTGCGACATCGGGTCTCCCTCATGGTACCGCATACAAGCGGGGCGCTTACCTAATTCTGGTTATATCTCAGGCACATTCCCTGGAATCTGGCGGTGCCGGGCGAGGGTGTTTGGTTGCCGAGTACCGGGGCGCTTCGATGGGCAATTGACCCAACTCAAGGCCGTTCTGCTGGGTCGATTCTAAAAAACCGACCCTGAGAACGCTCCGGACTTCGTTGCGACCGTGGACAGCCCCCCGATGCTCCAGGTGCATTCTGCCGTTGCAGCGCAGCAAACGACCCCCAACCACACGGACATCGATCAATGAACGCGAAATATCCCGGGATTCCGACGGTGATACATGGGAACGGCGCCATTGCGGAGGTGATGGGGCATGTCTGCGGCGGGGTGATCGGCTACCCGATCACTCCTTCGACGGAG
>JAVBUK010000527.1:0-2538 GCA_031555345.1 Xanthobacteraceae bacterium
CGGCCAGCGCCGCGGCCGCATTGGCCTTGAACCTCGGTGAGGTCGTGACGTCGCTCACCGCTCACCTCCACCGTCGCGCTCCGGCACCCCGATCGGCGGCAGATCGGTCATTCCGGCGAGCACCTCGGCGATGTGCCGGACCTCCATCTTCTCCCCATCGCGCGAGAGCTTGCCGGCCATGTTCATCAGACACCCGAGGTCACCGGCAACCAGCATGTCGGCGCCGGTGGCGACCACATTGGCGACCTTCTTGGCCGTCATCGCGGTTGAGACGGCGGGATATTTAACGCAAAACGTGCCGCCGAAGCCGCAACACACCTCGGAGTCGGACATCTCCTTGAGCGTGAGCCCGCGGACGGTACCGAGCAGGCGGCGGGGCTGGATGCGGACGTCGAGTTCGCGCAGGCCGGAGCACGAATCGTGGATGGTCACCGAGCCCTCGAGCTGGGCGTCGACCCGCGAGACATGCAGCACATCGACCAGAAACGATATGAGTTCGAAGGTCTTGGCCGAAAACGCCGCGGCCCGCTGCTGCCAGCTGGGCTCGCCCAGGAACAGCTCGGGATAATGCACTTTGATCTGGCCGGCGCACGAGCCGGAGGGCGCCACGACGTAATCGTACGGCTCGAACGTCGTGATCACCTGCTCGGCCATCGCCCGGGCCGTGGCGCGATCCCCCGAATTGAAGGCCGGCTGCCCGCAGCAGCTCTGGAGCGGCACTTCGACGACGCAGCCCGCATCTTCCATCAGCTTGGCGGCGGCGAAGCCGATCGAGGGCCGGACCAGGTCGACCAAGCAGGTGACGAACAGGGCGACCCGTCTAGAATGCTGCTCCGGCATCAATTCCTCCGCGTCGGCTGGTTCGGTCCGTGTCCGCGCCGGCACGGGCCGAGTCTGGAGGAAAGGGCACGGCGGTGCAAGGGCACGGCCGTGCCGGCCGCCGGCGCGACGCAGGACGCTCTCGATAAATCCGCGAATTCATGGCATGGAGAGGGGCGACGGCCGCGTCTCCAAGGGCGAGCCAGTGCTTGGCTCCGGGGCGCGGACGCGTCGGCCGCCGCAGGCCGGATTCCGGCGTTGAACAGGCCGCGGACACATCAGACGGAGAGCTAGACCCATGAACGCAGCTGACGTCATGACCACCGGGGCGGCCACCGTCCGGCCCGATACTCCGCTCGCCCAGGCGGTCATGTTGATGGTCGAGCACAGGATCAGCGGCTTGCCGGTCGTCGACGACAACAACAACCTGGTCGGCTTGATCAGCGAGGGCGATTTCCTGCGCCCGCAGAAAGAGCGCCCGCCCTGCCTCGTCGAGCTCATGGAGAGCGATGGCATGGGCGCGGCGGACAAGCTGGCCACGCTCAAGGTCCAGGACCTGATGACCAAAGACGTGGTGGCGATCGCCGTCGACACGCCGATCGAGCAGATCGTCGAGCTGTTGAACCGCTACGCGGTGCGGCGGCTGCCGGTTGCGACCGACGGAAAGGTGGTGGGCATCGTCAGCCGGAGCAACCTGTTGAAGGCGCTGTTGCGTCGGGCTCAGGCCCCCAAGGGCGGCAAGCCCGAAATCAAGCGGTCCAAACGCCGCTCGTGAACGCGCTTCGGCTGTGGCGGGGTGCGGCGGCACGACCGGGATTGCCGCACCCTATCCGCGCCTGTCGTCGGGGGCAGCCAGGATCAGCGCCCAGAACACCTTGTACTTGGAGTTGGGCGCATAGACCGCGGCGATTCCCATCCGGGTTGCGCCCTTGAGCAGCATGTTGGCCCGGTGCGGCGGCGAATCGCGCCAGCCGGAAAAAGCTTCCGCAAGGGTATGGTAACCGGCCGAGATGTTTTCCGCCGCAACCTTGGCGTCGAAGCCAGAGCCACGCATGCGGGTCTGGAAATCCCTGCTGACGCCGTGATCGAGCTTGTCGCGCGAGGCCATCGCCCGCGCCTGCTCGGCGGCCAGCCGCATCAGCGCGGGATCGACCACGACCGCATCGAGGCGGTTGTTGCGCCGGTATCCGGAAATCATCGAGGCCGCGACCGCGGCATCGAGCTGGGCGCCCGGAGCCGCCATGCTGCGGTAGAAGGTCGGCTGCGCCGGCGGCGGATCCGCATCCGACGCGCAGGCCCCCAGACCGAGCGCCACCATCAAGGCGCAACCCGTGGCCGTAAGGGTATCGGTCATTGCAGCAAGCCTCCCGTGCCGGCAGGGTGTCGGAAACAAACGAGTGTGGTGGATTTGACGTTCCTGTCACGTTCGCGGCGCGCGCTTCGTCGCAACGTCAAATCCAAAACCACACTAGCATCTTGGAGTTGCCGGTGTCCCGTTGCACCGCTGGCGACCGAACCGCGTGGCAACCCGATGCCGGCCGACCGACCGACCCGGCTTTAGCCGCAAAGGGTAAACGCGAGGTTCAGACCGGGTCGGCCCGCAGTCCGTCGACGATCCTCGCCGTCGGCCGCACGCCGCTCATTCGCCACCGCTGATCCAATCGCGCGCTACGACACCGGGATCTCGACCCGGGCGTCGCGGAACCGGGCGAGCACCGC
>JAVBUK010000520.1:0-5064 GCA_031555345.1 Xanthobacteraceae bacterium
GCCCTCGGCGGCGAGCACGGCATCACGCTGGCGCTGCTGCGCGCGACGGCGCAGCGCCACGGCCCGCTGGCGCTGGTTCAATTCGATGCCCACGTCGACACCTGGCCGGACAATTTCGGCCAACGGTTGGCCCACGGCACCGTGTTCCGCCGCGCCATCGAAGAGGGCCTGGTGGAACCGCAGCACGTGATCCAGGTCGGGATCAGGTCCCCGGTCGAGCGCGCGGTGGTCGATTGGACGCTGGCGCGGGGCGTCACCATCGTGACCGCCGAGGACGTCCACGAGCAGGGGCCCGGAGCGGTCGCCGAGCGCATTCGTGCCGTCGTCGGCGCGAAGCCGTGCTACCTGAGTTTCGACATCGACGCGCTGGATCCGGCATTCGCGCCCGGGACCGGAACGCCCGAGATCGGCGGCCTGGCGTCGTGGCAGGCGCAATCGATCATCCGCCGGCTGGCGCGACTGCGGTTCGTCGGCATGGATGTGGTCGAGGTCGCGCCCGCCTACGACGTCGCCGAGATCACCTCGCTGGCGGCGGCGACCATGGCATACGAATATCTGTCGCTCGTCACCCTGCCGGACGGCTGCGAACCCGATCCGTCATGACGTGTTGTCCTCGACTGAAAGCGAGATCCCGCCATGTTTCCCCTGCCCACCAGCGTCTTTCTCACCAGAGGCATCGGCATTCACCGCCATCGCCTGACGGCGTTCGAGCTCGCGCTGCGCGACGCCGACATCGAGCAGCAGAACCTGGTGTCGATCTCGTCGATCCTGCCGCCCGGCTGCAGGCTGATGCCCCGCGACGAGGGCGTCGCGACGCTGCGGCCGGGCGAGATCACGTTCTCGGTTCTCGCCCGCTCCGAAACCGACGAGCCGGGCCGCCGTATTCATGCCAGCATCGGACTGGCGCGCCCCGCCGATCCGAGGATGTACGGCTACATCGCCGAGCACCACGGGTTCGGCATGAGGGCGGACGAGAGCGGCGAATACACCGAGGATCTCGCCGCCAGCATGCTCGCCTCGACGCTCGGGATCGACTTCGACCCCGGCGCCGCATGGAACGAGCGCAAGAAGCTCTACGAACACACCCAGCTGATCATCGAAAGCATGTCGATCACCGCCGCCGCGCAGGGCGACGATTCCGGACTGTGGACCTGCGCGGTCGCGGCGGCGGTGTTCCGGTTCTAGCGTGGTGGATCTGACGCTCTGCCCCCTCTTGCGGCGAGCTCTTCGTCGCAACGTCAAATCCAAAACCACGCTGGCATCTCGGAGTTGCTGGTGTCCTTTCGGTTCCGACGTTCGTACCGAGTTTGCTGCAAACGGCACCGAACGTCGGAACCGGGACACTGGCGACGGGGCGCGTAGCCACCTGTCGGCGCCCCGCCGTCGCGATCACGGTTTTGCTGCCGACAGGGCTAAAACGGCGCTGGTCAGCGCGCGGACACCGGTCGTGATCGCGCGGTCGTCGATGTTGAAATTCGCACGGTGCAGTTCGGTGTCCAATCCGTCGATCTTCGATCCGATGCGCAGGTGAGCGGCCGGAACCCGTTCGGCGAACCAGGCAAAGTCCTCGCTGCCCATCGACGGAGTGGCAAGCTCGACCACATTGTCCGGGCCCAACACCGCCCGGGCCGCGCCCAGCACCACGCCGAGCGTGGCTGCGTCGTTTTGCAGGACCGGCGCCAGACGCCGCCATTCGATCGCCGTCTGCAGGCGCATGGCGGCCCCCAGTCCCGCCAGCATCCGGCGCATGGCCGCTTCGATCTGCACCGGTGCGGCGGCATCCAGGGCCCGAACGGTGCCCTTCAGGACCGCTTGTTCGGCGATGACGTTCCTGGCGGAACCTCCCTCGATCTGCCCGATGGTAATCACCGCCGGGATCGAAGGGGCGACTTCCCGGCTGACGATCGTCTGGACGTGGCCGATGAATGCGGCCGCCCCGACGATCGCGTCGATCGCCGTATGCGGGTGCGCCGCATGGCCGGCCTGTCCCTTGAGCGTAACGTCGAACGCGTCCGATGACGCCATGACCACCTTGGGGTGATATCCGACCGCGCCGGCCCGCAGCGCCGGCCAGTTGTGAAACCCGAGAATCGCATCCAGCGGCGGCTCCAGCACGCCGTCGGCGATCATCGCCTGGGCACCTTCCAGGGTCTCCTCGGCTGGCTGAAAGATCAACCTCACCCTCCCCCGCAACTCGGAGCGCAAGGACGCCAAGATCGTCGCGACCCCAATCAGGATGGTCGAATGCAGGTCATGACCGCATGCATGCATTTTTCCCGGAGATTGCGACGCATAGCTGAGGCCGGTCGCCTCGATCACCGGCAGGGCATCCATATCGGCACGCACGCCGATCGTCGGCCCCTCAGCAGTCCCCTCGATTTCCGCCATGATCCCCGTTCTTCCCACCCCCGTCTTCGGATCGAGACCGAGACTCCGAAGCTTGCCGGCGAGCAGATCGGCCGTCGCTCGTTCCTCGAACGCGAGTTCCGGATTGCGGTGAATCATCCGGCGCAGCCCGATCAGATCAGGCGCAATCTTGTCTGCGAGGCCGTCGATCCGGGAGTTCTGAATCATCATCGATCTCTCCGATTGTCGATCCGGCCCGCCGATCAACGCAGATCCTCGTGGGCGCGGTCTCGGATCGCGAGGATCGCGACGAGGCTGACAACCGCGCACGCGACCACGTAGTAGCTCGGCGCGACCGCCTGGCCGGTCAGCCGCACCAGGAACGCACCGACCCACGGCGCGAATCCCCCGAACAAGGCCGTCACGACGTTGTATCCAACCGACACCGACGTGCTGCGGACGCGGGTGGGAAACAGCTCGCTCAACATCGCCGGGGCCGGGCCGCTGAACACCGCCATCAGGAATGCCGCCACCAATTGCACGACCAGAAGCGACAGGAAGCTCGGTGCCGTGATCAGCCAGAGGAACATCGGATAGGACAGCAGCAGAAACCCAAGCGTCGCCGCCAGAACCAGCGGCTTGCGCCCGGTCTTGTCCGACAGCGCCCCCATCACCGGCGTGAGGACGGTGCGGAAGACAATCGCGATGCTGTTGGCCGCCAGCGCCGCCGCCGCCCCCAGGCCGAGCTGCTGGACGGCATAGACCGGCATGAATGTGAGAAACAGATAGCCGCCGACCGTCCAGATGATGGTCGAGCCGGACGTCGTCAGCAGACTGCCCAGATGGGTGGTGAAGGCCGCCGCCACCGGCGAGCGCCGGGTTTGCCGAACCACCGTGACCGCTTCGACAAAGGCCGGGGTTTCGGCGACCCGGACCCGCAGATAATATCCGACAGGCGCCAGCAGCACGCCGAAGATGAAAGGAATGCGCCAACCCCACGATGCGAGGCTGGCCGCGTCGAGCGTCGCGCTCATGACAAAGGCACCGAGCGACCCGGCAAGCATCCCCAGCCCCACGCCGACCTGATGCCAACTGCCGTAATAGCCGCGCCGGCCGGGCGGCGCGTATTCCACCAGAAAGGCCGCCGCTCCGCCCCATTCGCCGCCAGCGGAAAACCCTTGCAGCAACCGTGCCAGCACCAGGATGGCCGGCGCCCACACGCCGATGGTCGCATAGGGCGGAATGAGCCCCGTCAGCGCGGTCGACCCGGCCATCAGCATGACCGTGAGGATGAGCGCGCCCCTGCGCCCGAACGTATCGCCATACGCCCCCATGACCAAGCCACCCACCGGACGCATGACGAAGCCGACCCCGAACGTGGCCAGGCTGCTCAACGTCGAGGCGATGGGATCCGCGGACGGGAAAAACGCGTATCCGATCGCCACCGCGAAGAACCCGTAGATCGAGAAGTCGAACATCTCGAAGAAATTGCCGACGATGCACGACAGGATGGCACGGCGACGCATGCTCTCCATGGCTACGTCCGGAACGACCTCGTTGACGAATGCGGTGGTCATTGGGGAGCCCTCACGATGTCGTCCTGGTCGTTTTGGGAGCGGCCATGATGTTGCGGGGATCGCAGCGGCGGAAATGTTCGATGAAACGCGTGGTATAGGCGACGATCCACTCGACCATCTCCGCGCCGGTCTCGGCGGTCGCGTGCGCGGCGTTGCCGGCCGCCACACCATTGGCGGTGAGATCGGTGATATCGACAGGCAGATTCACCGCCACCCCCTCGAACGCCACCGCACCCAGGCCGGACGGCGCAAGCCCCAGTGGCCGCAGCGGCCTTGCAGCCTCGACGAGGTCCGGGCGCATCAGCTCGGGCAAGAAATGCCGGCAGATCGACGTGAGGGGATCGGCTCCGTGGCCGCGCGCATTCTGGGCATTCTGGCCGTGCAAGCGCGTCCACACCTCCTGCGGCAACAGTTGCCAGGCGTTGACGGATGCGACGGAAACGCCGCGGCGCTGCTTGATCAGCCGGGTGGTCTGATCGATCAACGGCGCGTTGCTGGTGTGTCCGTTGAAAATGAGCACGTGCTCCAGACCGTGATCGAGAAACGCCGTGATCATGTCCTCCAGAATCATGGTGAACGTCTTGGCGCGCAACTGGATGCCGCCCGGCAGGGTGCGGAAGAAGTCCGCATAGCCGAACGGCATCACCGGAGCGACGACGGCGTCCGCGCGTTCGGCGATCAACTGCGCCACGCGTTCCGCCAATACGTAGTCACCCATCGGAGCGTGGGGGCCCTGCTCCTCCTGACTGCCCAACGGCAGGAGAACGACCGGCTTTTCGACCATCCGCTGCCGGAATTCGACCCAGGTCATGTCCTTCAAGGCGTGCTTGCGTCGCGACATGAAATGCCTCAAATAAAGTTGTCGGTGGCGACGTACGCTGCCCACCGGATACGGCGCTCCGCCCGCTTGCTCGTACGCCGAATGTTGGGTGCCATCGCCGCGATTACCAATATCCAGTGCATCGGTTTCCATACGGGCCGGATATGAATTACCGAATTGAGGGTCTTCCGGGAATCGAGTGGGTGATACGAGACCGTCATAGCGCCGGAAGTGCCTGTGGACAGGGGCTTTACGGCGCTTTGGAAACGCCGGAAATCCGGCACAGTAGGGCATGAACACAGGAAGCAAGCGGCAGCGGCG
>JAVBUK010000093.1:0-2634 GCA_031555345.1 Xanthobacteraceae bacterium
CCTGGGACACCAACGCGCGCGAGACCATGAACGACATGATGCGGGTCCGCGCCGCGATGAACTGGACCCACGCCCAGACCAAGGAGTGGGCCGACAAGGTCAACGCCATCGCCGACGCCAGCGAGGTGGCCGAGCGGGAGCTGATCGAGGCGTCGAAGCGCTCGTTCGCGCCGGGAAAAGCGGCCGGCGTCGATCCCGACACGGTCATGGCCGTCACCGGCGGACAGAGGGCCGGCGGCATGCCGGAGGAAGTGGCGGCGCGCTGGTTCAACACCTTTTCCGCCCGACTGGCCGGGGCAAAGGCGGGAACCAAGAAGCAGCGGGAGGCGCTGAAAAAGTATCTGGGGATCGAACCGAAGGCACTGGCGGCCGGAATGGAAAAAGACGCCCGCACCACCATGCTGGCGTTTCTGCGCAAGTTCGAGGCCTTGCCGCAACAGCAGAAGATCGAGTTCGGCGTCAAGTTCTTCGGCCAGGAGTGGTGGGACGAGACGGTCCGAGCCACCAACGTGCTCGAAAAGATCGGCCAGATGCTGGACCTGTTGAACGACAAGGCGAAGTGGTCCGGCTCGATGGAGCGGAACCTGGCGATCAAGCTGGAGACGATCGCGGCGCAGTACGAGCGCATGGCCGCGGCGGCCGCCAGCGCGGCGGCGGCGACCGACCGCATGAGCGGCACGTCGCAAGGATTCCAGACATGGGCTGACGTCCTGGCCGGCCTGCTCGAAAAGTACACCGCGTTCTCGCGCGGCGTGGCCGAACGAAACGACGAAATCGCCCGCCAGAAGCAACGCCAACGGACCGCCACCGAGGAACGGCGACGGCGCAGCGCGGTCGAGGCCAAGAACGCGGAAGTGGCGATGGCCGAGCGCGACCTGGCGGCGGCCGAGACCACGGCCAGGCTGCGGCCCGGGCTCGGACGCGATCCGGGCGACGCGCGCCGCAAGGTCGAACGGCTGCGGGCCGAGGCCGAGGCGATGCGGCGCTTCAAGCCGCCGCCGCGCGCCGCCGGTCCCTTCACCCCGCTGCCGCTCGCAGACGTGCCGAGCGTCGGGAAGAAGGTGGAACAGGCGCTCGACGCGCCGCAGGCGGCGGCGATCGGCAAGCAGGTGATGGAACGCTACGGCGCCGGGCTGGCCCTGCAGGGCGAAAGCGCGATCGCGGTCGGGCGGGAGATCGTCGACCGGCTCAAGGCGCTGTTCAGTTTCACCCTGACGCCGACGATTTCGCCGCGCCTCGCCCCGCCGGCCGCGGCGGCACCGCTGCCGCAGTCGGCGCCCGGCAAGCAATCGAGCCGCGCTGGCGCGACGGTCACCAACAATTTTTACGTCAACGGCGCCGGCGATCCGGCCGCGGTCGGCCGGGCGGTGGCGCGCCAGGTCGCGGCGCTGGCCGACAATTCCGGCGTGCTGTTCGACCGGGTGTGACGCCATGAAACGGCCCGCCGTACGGACCGTGGCAGGGATCAAACTGGTGACGATCTCCCTCGCCGAATACGTCCGCCTGCTCGACTGCCGGCGCCGGCTTGCCGAGTTGAAGCTCGTTCGAAGGGCCTTTGAGCACCCTTACGCTTCACCGATCGAACGGGACCCGGAGGTGGCGGTGTTCATTGCCGAGCGGCTGGGGCGGCTGAACCTGCGAGCCATTCGCGAGGCGTGCACCAGGCAGTTCGGCCCCGCCCGCACGCCGAGCCGGTCCGCCATCCACCGGTACTCTGCTCGCGCATCCCGCGATCCCAGTTAAATTCGGACGATTCCACGTAATCCCGGATAATCCAAGCCAATCCCGCGAGATTACCGACAAAGTGCTCTGGTTTCCGACAGATAGCGGATACACGGCCAACAGATAGCGGATACACGGCCATCCGACCGCGTGCGGGTGATGGACGCCAGCGGCATGAGGTTCGCCACCGGCAAGGTCCGCCGCATCGATGACCGGTTCATCGCCGAGGACTTCATCCCGACCACGCACGACATGCCGCTGTCGTGGCGATCGCGGCGCGCGCCCGACCTGACCCGGCTCGGGATCCGCCCGCCGTGGTGTTGTTCGGCCATCCGGTCACGCCAATGGTCACGGTGGCGCGGCCGATATTATTCGTGTCGGCGGGCGCTCACTGGGGCCTGATGTTGGCGGCGCGCACGACCCCACGCCATTTCTCGGTCTCGCTCTTGATGAAGGCGGCGAATTCTTCCGGCGTTCCGCCCGCCACCTCGCTCGCGGTCGAGACGATCATGTCGCGGACCTCGGGATCCTCGAGGATGTCGTTGAGCTCGCGCGACAGCCGCGCCACGATATCCGCGGGCGTTCCCGCGGGGGCAATGATGCCCTGCCAGTTGTAGGACTCGAACCCCGGCAGCCCCGCCTCGGCGACCGGCGGCACGTCGGGCAGCAACGGCACGCGCTTGCTGCTGGTGACCGCGATGGCCTTGATCTGGCCGGCCTCGATCGACGGCAGCGCCGCATAGCCCATCTCGAACATGCAGCTGATATGGCCGGCGAGCAGATCGGTCGCGGCGTTGCCGCCGCTCTTGTAGGGCACGTGAACCATGTTCACGCCGGCCTGGTGGGCGAACATCGCACCCGACAGGTGATGCGCCCCGCCGATGCCGGACGACCCGTAGCTGACGCCACCGG
>JAVBUK010000447.1:0-3743 GCA_031555345.1 Xanthobacteraceae bacterium
AGCACCAGCGTGTGGCCGGGCGCGCGCGGCATGATGTCGAGAAACGCAAGGGTGTGGTCGTCCTCGTAGACCTTGTGGCACGGCAGCTCGCCACGCAGGATCTTGGCGAAAATGTTGTTGGGGTCGTAAGTCGGCATGGCGTTCTCCCGAGGTGCGGCCGGCATGATAGCGCAAGCGGGGGCGGCGAGTCCCGCGCGGGCGGGTCGTCCGCCGGGTCGGGGGTTCCGGCATGCCGGCGGTGTGTCGAGAGAAGCGCCGGGGTGCAGGGCGCCCGATCCGCCGACCACGACCTCAGGGGTCCTCCTCGATCGCCGGTCCGCCTGACAGCGGGCCGGCGCGGCGGTAGGGCGAGAATTCGCCGAGCTCGCGCGCGGCCTCTTCCACATAGGCGCGCTCGCGCACCAGATACTTGTCGACCGCCCGGCGCAGCGCCGGGTCGGCGATGTAGTGGGCCGAGTAGGTCGGGGTCGGCAGATAGCCGCGGGCCAGCTTGTGCTCGCCTTGGGCGCCGGCCTCGACCCGGGCGAGGCCGCGGCTGATCGCGAAATCGATCGCCTGATAATAGCACAGCTCGAAATGCAGGAACGGGTGGTGCTCGACCGCGCCCCAGTGTCGTCCATACAGCGTGTCGGAGCCGATGAAATTGAGCGCGCCGGCGATCGGGCGGCCCGCCCGCTTGGCCATCACCAGCAGGATCTTGTCGGCCATTCTGTCGCCGACCAGCGAAAAGAATTTCCGGGTCAGGTAAGGTCGCCCCCATTTGCGCGAGCCGGTCTGTAGATAGAACGCAAAGAACGCATCCCAGGCGCTTTCGGTCAGTTCGCGACCGGTCAGCCAGACGGTCTCGATGCCGGCGGCCACGGCATCGCGCCGCTCGCGCCTGATCGCCTTGCGCTTGCGCGCGGCAAGTCCGGCGAGAAATTCGTCGAAATTCTCGTATGCGTTGTTGTTCCAATGAAACTGCTGGTCGGTGCGCTGCAGAAATCCGCGCCGCCTCAGAATGTCGCTCTGGTCTTCAGACACGAAAGTGACGTGGGCCGACGACGCGCCGTGGTGGCGCATCAGTTGAATTAGACCTTGCGCCAACGCTTCTATCACGTTGTTTTCATTGTCTCCCGGGCGTGTGAGCAGGCGCCGGCCGGTGGCCGGCGTGAACGGCACGGAGACCTGCAGTTTGGGGTAGTAATCGCCACCGGCCCGCGCATAGGCTTCGGCCCAGCCGGCATCGAACACGTACTCGCCGCGTGAATGCGACTTGAGATAGCACGGCACCACGCCGGCGGCGTGGCCGTCGGGGCCGGCATAGACGAGGTGCTGCGGCGCCCAGCCGGTTTTTGCGACGGCCGACCCCGATGCTTCCAGCGCCCACAGGAAATCGTACGAAATGAATGGATTGTAGCCGGAGAGGCCGATGGCTCCAGAAAGGCCGATGCCTCCGGCGGCGGAGGGGTTGGCGCAAGCGTCCCATTCCGCCGCCGGAATCTGGGAAATCGAGGACAGTATTCGGATTTGGTATGCGTCGGCCATCCGGCGGCGAACCTCGATCTTCAGTCAGGCAAGCCTCATGGCACAAAGCCCTCGAAAATCATCTGATCGGCCCACCGCGCCGCCCGTGCACGTTGGGTCGCGGTCCGCACCGTCCAGGTCAGCACCGGGCGTCCCCAAGCGCGCATCAGCCCGGCCGCCGGGGCCGGCAGGTCGCCGACCCGATAGGCGAGGAAGTCCGGTCTCGTTTGGCGGGCATGCAGCAGGTGCGCCAGAGCGAAAGTGTGGATGCGTCCGGCCGATGTCCAGCCCGGCCCGGCGGCCTCGGTGAAGCGCCGTTCCGCGACGATGCCGCGTCGCAGCCATGGGGCGAGGGTCCGGATCGCCCGAATCGGTGCTGGATCGAACGACATGATCCCGCATGGACCGGTATACGAGGCCAGCACCTGAGCACACCGGACGGCCAGCCGCGCATCGCCGTCGAACCGGCTCTTGAGTTCGATGATCAAGACGGACCGGCCGGCGACGAGTTCGAGGAGCTCTCCGAGGGTCATCATGCGGTCGGCCGTGGTGCGAAACGGCACGCGCGCCAGTTCCCGCGCGGTCAAGGCGGCGAGGGGGCTGTCTCCCTCGGTGAGCCGGCCGAGCGTGTGGTCGTGATGGACCATGGCCTCGCCGTCGGCCGAGACCTGCAGATCGACTTCGATTCCGAAGCCGTGATCGATCGCCGCCGTCACCGCGCTGGCGGTGTTCTCGACGGTCCCGCGGATCGTGTCGTGCAGTCCGCGATGGGCGATCGGACGCGCGATCAGCGCGTCCGTCGCTGTGGAATTCGGCACCGCCGTCGTCAACCGACCTCGAATAGTCCTTCGACCTCGACCGCGGCATCCATCGGCAGGACCGCCACGCCCACCGTCGTGCGCGCGTGGCGGCCCTTGTCGCCGAACACCGCGACCATGAGATCGGAAGCCCCGTTCATCACTTTGGGGCCGTCGAGGAAGTCGGGCTGGGAGTTGATGAAGCCACCGAGCCGCACGACGCGCAGCACCTTGTCGAGATCACCCAGGGCCGCCTTGGTCTGTGCCAGGAGGTTGACCGCACACGCGCGAGCCGCGCGCTGGCCTTGCTCGATCGAAACGCTGCCACCCAGCTTGCCTTTGGCCACCAGTTCGCCGGCCTCGAAGCATACCTGCCCGGAGACCACCAGCATGGAACCGCTGCGCACAAATCCGACGTAATTCGCCACCGGGGCCGCCGGCGTCGGCAGGACAATCCCGAGTTCCTCGAGCTTTTTTTCAACAGTTCCGCTCATCCGTTTCTCCTGCCGATCAAGTTTTGCGTTGCGGGGTCGTGGCGCTGCCCCCACCGGGGGCGCCTCCGCCGGGGGCTGTATGGGGCCCGGAGTCTGCGCCGATGTGGTGCTGCCGCGCAAGGGCGGGTGGAGCGGTTGCGTGCGATGGCGCTCGCCTTTATGTTGCACTCTCAACCATCCATGCCGCAAAACGGGTGCGACCGAACATGCCGCGATTTTCCGTTCCTGTCGTGTTGTTCCTTGCGTTTGCGGCGATGCCGACGGAACCGGTGCCGGCGGCGCCCGCCGGTTCGGCACCTGCGGTGACGCTGGCGCCGCATCGGGCGGTGTACGATCTCAAGCTGCTGCGTTCGACCGGCAAGCGGGCGCTCGAAACCGTGCGCGGGCGCATCCTGTACGATTTTTCCGGCAACGCCTGCGAGGGGTACGCCCTCCAGTTTCGGCAGGTGTCGGAGCTCGATTCCGGGGAGGGCAAGGTGGCCTTGAGCGATCTGCGCGCCACCACCTGGGAGGATGCCGAGGCCAGGAGTTTTCGGTTCAACTCCGAGAATTTTGTCGACGACCGGCAGGTCGACGCGGTCGACGGGCGTGCCGAGCGCGGCAACAGCGAGGTCGAGGTCAGGCTCGCCAAGCCGGTGCGGAAGACCTTCGGCATCGCCAAGGACATGGTTTTTCCGACCGAGCACATGCGGCTGGTCATCGAGGCCGCGCGCGCCGGCAAGACGGTGCTCGAACTCCCGGTGTTCGACGGCTCGGAACGCGGGGAGAAGTTGTATCATACCCTTACGGTCATCGGCCGCGCGATCCCGCCCGACCAGAAGATCCCGGCCGACGCCGCGGCGGGCAAAAGCGAACTCGCCCGACTGACGCGGTGGCCGGTGACCATCAGCTATTTCGATCAGGCCGCAAAATCGTCGAACGGGGAACAGACGCCGGTCTATGCGAT
>JAVBUK010000499.1:0-7013 GCA_031555345.1 Xanthobacteraceae bacterium
GCTGGCTTCGATCAAATCGTACCAGCGCCTGCGCCGACTGAGCGAGCTCACGACCCCTTCACGTCGAGCAGTTCGACGTCGAACATGAGCGTGGCGTTCGGCGGTATGACCCCGCCGGCCCCGCGCGCCCCGTAGCCCAGCTCGGGCGGGATGATCAGGGTTCGCTGGCCGCCCACCTTCATGGTGGCGACGCCCTCGTCCCAGCCGGCGATCACCCGTCCCATGCCGAGCGGAAACTCGAAGGGCTGGCCGCGATCGCGCGAGGAGTCGAATTTCTTGCCCTTGGCACCGTTGTCGTAAAGCCAGCCGGTGTAGTGCATCACGCAGGTCTGGCCGCGGCGCGGCGTCGCGCCGGCGCCGATCTTGAGGTCGGTGATCTGCAAGCCCGAAGATGTCGTCATGGTGCTCCCGGCGCGCTGCGCCATTGCGGTTGAGATCGAGCCGGCCGTCAGGGCCGACGCGGTGGCGAACGGAAACAGCGCAACGAAGTTGCGACGTGTCAGCAGAGGCATCCGATCTCCTTGCGATGAGGCGGGTCGCCCACTATAGGCCGATGCCGTCGCCCCGCCAAATCGGTCCGGCGGACGCGCGATGGCGTCGCCCGCCACGACTGTCGACGACCCCAACCGCCTTCCCGGCCCGACCGGACCGCCGATTGTTGCCGCCCGCCCGCACATTCAAAAAATTGCCGCAAGGGTCCATTTACGCGTCGTTCGCCGCTGTTCGCCGGCGTTTACGAAGGGGCAGGACAGACGGTGAATTCGCTACCCGCGCCCGGCGGGCGCCGGGAACAGACCGGGGCTGTCGGTCCGAGAACGGCGCTACCGGGCATTCACGCATTAAGGAGTGTGCCGTCACCGCCCACCGCACGCCGGTCGCCGCCGGCACCGCCGGTGACAGGAGCATGTCGGCCGGCCGCGGAGCCCGCGGCTACCAGCCCGACCGACACCGGCATTCCCGTGCCGCACCAACCGCGACCGATCCGTCACATTCCGCCCTTGCGCCGAACCGATCGGCGGCCGCATGGTCCGCCCCACTTGGACACAGGGCATGCGGGGACGCGCAATGACGACGGTGACGAGCGAAAAGTGGGACGGCCGCTTCCTGGATTTGGCGACATTCATCGCCGAATGGAGCAAGGACCCGTCCACCAAGGTCGGCGCCGCCCTGGTGCGGCCCGATCGCACGGTCGCCGCGGTCGGGTTCAACGGCTTTCCGCGCGGCGTGCTCGACCACGTCGAGCGCTATGAAGACCGTCCGACCAAGTACGAAATGGTCGTCCACGCCGAGCTCAACGCACTCTTGAGCTCGCGCGAGGGTCTCGAAGGTTACACGCTGTACGTCGCACCGCTGCCGCCCTGTGCGCAGTGCGCGGCCGCGATCATCCAGCGCGGCATCCGCCGCGTCGTCATTGCGATGCCGGCGGAACTGCCGCCGACCTGGGCACAGAAATGGACGATTTCGTCGACCATGTTCAGCGAGGCAGGGATCGAGATCTGCCTTTGTCCGCCGCGCAAGCCTCCACCCGAGCCGAGCGGCCATCCGCCGACCCGGTGACCCAATCCACCGGCGCGCGTCAACGCGGTTCGGCCGACCGCTCCACCATCGCCTCGGCCGCGCGATAGAGCGGCACGTCATGCACCCGGATGTGATCGACCAACCACGGCTGCAGGCAACAGGTGAGCGCATTGTCCAGTTCGCTCGCCCCCTCGCCGAGATGGGCGAGAATGCCGCGCAAATCGTCGAGGACGCACTCGTGGTCGCGCGCATGGTCCGGCCAGCCGACATAGCGGCCTTGCCGCATCATCTGCTCTTCGCAATCGAAATGCGACAGCAGGATGTTGAAGATGTCATCCAACAGCCGGGCCGGATCGCGGCCCGGCTCCCGTTCCCATCCGTCGTGCGTGCGGTTGATCAGGCGGACCAGGTGCTGGTGCTCGTGATCGGCGGCAGCGATGCCCGATACATAGCTGTCGTCCCATTCCAGCAAAGACATCATCCGCCCCCGGCCCGATGGCATGTCGATCCGGCAGTGTCGCCCCCGGCAAGCCGGCACGCACTCGGCAACACTACTTAGGTCGAAGTCTCCGCCGACACGTCGAGGACCGGAACGATCCACGCCGAGAAACTCTCAGGCATCGTCGGGGGCGGGAATGCGAATGTTGTGGAAACCGCTTGCATGCATCGCGTAGGCTTCGCGCACCAGCAGATGGGTCGCGACCTCGTTTTCGGTGCGTCCGAGCTTCCCCAAACTGGCAAGTAAAACCAAGTAGTTGAACGTTTCGATCGGGAGAGTCAGGCTGAGTGCCCGCGCCTCTGAACGGTTTTCCGGCCGCGCCATGGGGGATTACGCCTCGCACGCTTGTGTTTTCTACCCGGTTATAATGGCATTTTAACCCTTGCTGCACGAGTCGAATCGTGGAACGGTTAACGCCGTCAAGGGATTTTCGCTCAACCCGGAAGGACCCCGGCAGAGGGGCATGGGCGTCGAACCAGACTAGCCTGCACTCCGGCTGATGCCGATGCGGCTCGGTCAGCGTGGATGCGCGGCGCGTCCCACTGCCGAGAGGCGTCACCGGTGTGCGCGCACTACGGTCGCGCCTCATGAGGAAGGTTTCTTGCCCAGTCGGCGGCCCGGATGGCCGCCCAACCGGTCACGAGGCCTGCTATGACCGACAAGGGTAATGCCACCGAACGGCCCGGCACGACCTGGACGCAAGAGCGCGTCGAGCGACTCAGGATCCTGGTCGACGAAGGCTTGAGCTGCGCCCAGATTGCCCGCAAGCTCGACGTGTCGCGCAATGCGATCATCGGCAAGCTGAATCGTCTGGGCTTGGCCCGCGGCCGAACCAAGGTCGTGCCGCGCCCGAGCGCGCCGCCAACTGGCGCGCCGCGCCCCGGGCGTCCCGACATCCTCACCCGGCGAAAGATCCTGCGTGCGGTCCACGCCGCCCCCCCGACCGCCGGAGAAGCGACGATCGTCCACGTCGAACGCTGCTCGCTCCTCGAGCTCGCCAAGGACAAATGCCGTTGGCCGCTGAGTGGTTCGGAGCCGTCCGACTTCCTGTTCTGCGGCAACGCCGTGGTGCCCAGCCTGCCCTACTGCAGAGCCCACGCCCGGCTTGCCTATCGGCCGCCGACCATCCGGGCACAGGCCGCCAATGCGGCGCGCATGTGAACGCGCCGGCGTGCCCGGACGGCGGGCGAAGCTGCCCCGCCCGTCGTCCGGCGCGCCAACCCGGGTCGACCCACCCGCGTGCCGCCGATCATCGCGCCGCCAAGACCTGCCGTCCACGACGTCGCACCCGCCGCCAGGAATCCAGGCTGAGGGCGCCGGCACCGGCCGCCGCGACATAGAGAAATACGAAGCAATACAGGATCGCGGCATCGCCCCCGTTGAGGATCGGAAAGAAGCTCTTCGGCGCGTGGCCCAGGAAGTAGGCGAACGCCATCTCACCCGACACGACGAAGGCGGCCGAACGCGTGAACAGGCCCAGCGCCAGCAGCACACCGCCGATCAGTTCGATCATCGCCGCGAACCAGTACAGCGACAGCGGCGCAGGCGTGTTCATCATCTGCGGAAACCCAAACAGCTTCGATGTTCCATGCTCGATGAACAGAAGCGCAGCGACGATCCGCAGGATCGCCAGCAGATAGGGCGCCATTCGCGCGGCGTGTTGTTCGATCGTCAAGGCATTTCCCCCCGGTTTGGTGGATTCGACGTTTTGATCACCCTTGCGGCGCGCTCGTCATCGCAACGGCAGGTACAAGACCGCACCAGCATCATGGCGTTGCTGGTGTCCTGGGTTCCGACGTTGCTGCCGAGCGGACCACGAACGGGATCGAACATTGGGACCGGGACACCAGTGTCCCGATGCAGCGCCTGTACCCGAGGGCGCATTCACACGCACATCACAACCGGCTGAAGCCGCCTGTCGCCGCCGGCGCCCGGGTGTTGTCGCGGCGATCAGCGCAGCCGGTTGCGGCGACGCCGGGTCGCCGTCACCGACGTTGCCAGTCGAGAGCCAGGCGCCCACGCGACCCGCCCACGGCGGGACGTGACAAGCTGCGCCGGAACGCCTGGAAGGTGGGGTTCGCGGCGAGCGCTTCGTTTCCGGCCAGGATCAATTCGTCGACCGTCTCGCCCGGCAGCCGGAAGCGGGTTTCGACATTGTTGAGGCGGGCGGCGCGCGCGGGCTCGAACTGATTGAACCCGATGCGGCCGATGAACGCCTGGACGTCGCGGCAGTTCCACCCGGCCGTCGAGCCGCGCAGACCGGCCACCTCGGCGGCGGAAAGCCTGCAGCGCCATCGCACCAGCGCGTCGCGCCAGGCCGCCATCGCGTTCTGGAAGGCGGTGAAGCTGGCGCGCACCGACGAGTCGAGGG
The DNA here is from genome assembly GCA_031555345.1 of Xanthobacteraceae bacterium. Taxonomy (GTDB): domain Bacteria; phylum Pseudomonadota; class Alphaproteobacteria; order Rhizobiales; family Xanthobacteraceae; genus Astrobacterium. Next base: position 4,389 of record JAVBUK010000499.1, read on the forward strand.
CCGCGCTGGTGACCGCGTCGACCAGTTCGGTGCCGCTCGGCCCGGCCAGCGTGTCGGACCAGGCGCCCTGGGGGCCGCGCCCCGAGTCCACGACCAGGAACAGGATGCGTCGCAACCGCACCGCCTCGGTCCGCGACATCGGTTCGTAAGGGGCCTCGGCGGATTCGCGCGCGATGGTGAACCCGGACAGGCCGAAATTGTCGACCAGTCCGCCGTCGAGCAGCTTGATGTACTTCACCGAACCGTCGCGATAGCTGCGCACGCCCTTGGCGAAGGCATGCAGCAGCGGCGGCGCGTTCGGGTCGGCGGCGGCGCGGGTGATCCAGCGCGGCAGCGGCGTCTGGCACTTGTCCGGAAACGTCTCCAGCACCACCGGCGCGAACGCCAGCGGCACCGCGGCGGACGCCGCGACGGCGCCCGCCACCGGATAGTCGGCGAGATCGCTGCAGATCGCGTTGAACGCGGTCTTGCCGAACACGAACGGGGTGCGGTTGTAGATGTCGCTGGCGTTGATCCACACCCGCGGCCGACGGTCGGTCAACAGCGCGCCGAACGTCGCACCTTCGAACAGGTTGGCGTCCAGCCAGTTGCGAAACGGCACATCCTCATTGACCCCGCCGGCGAGAGCGCGCCCCAGATTGGCGAGGTCGACGCGTGTGTTCAATGCCTCCTCGGCGTTGCGCAGGAGGAACCGCTGGCGGAAATCGGCGAGCGCGTCGCGCCGCTTCAACCCGAAATAGGCGGCCGTGACCGACCCGCCCGACACACCGCTGACGAAGTCGATGCGGTCGATCAGCGCCGTCGCCCGACCGCGATCGTCGAACGGCGTGCGCGACAGGCCTTCCAGCACCCCGAACGAAAAAGCCGCCGCACGGGTCCCGCCTCCCGAAAAGGCCAGTCCGACCAGCATGTCGTCCTCGGACGCCTCGCTCGGCCGACCGTCGGATGCAAGCACGACGTTCGCCGCGGCAGCGTGCGGCACGTTGATCGGCTGGTTGCCGATGCCCGCGCAACCCGCGAGCGCGAAGGCCGCACACATGCTGGCGAGCCCGCGACAGACCGACATGGGTACACCCCACCCGGGGGAACGCCGAACGGCCCCCGTCCCCATAGGCGATGATTATAAACGTCCGGGGCCGAGATCGAGTCAAGGCGCCCTGCGGCTGCAGCAACCTTCCGCTACATGCCAGACGGGTGTAGAATGCGGTCGTGCTAGCGGGGTGACGCGCTGGCGTCTCCCCCGAGCCATTCGAGGAGGAGACCATGAGTACCGCACCCAAGCTCACGGAATTCCTGTCCAACGCCGGCGCGCGCTACGACTTGGTGCCACACGCCGCCACGATGTCGTCGATGCGCTCGGCACAGGCCGCCCACATATCCGCCGACAATCTGGCGAAAGCAGTCGTTCTGCTCGACGACGACGGATACCTGCTCGCCGTTCTGCCGGCCTCGCACCACCTGCGGTTCGACGATCTCGAACAGCAGGGTCACTGGCCGGTGCGGATGGCGACCGAGGAGGAGATCGAGGAGTTGTTCCCCGATTGCGCGCGCGGCGCGGTGCCGCCAATCGGCGCCGCCTACGGCCTCAAGACCATCGTCGACGACAGCGTCGTCAACCTGTCCGACGTCTACTTCGAAGGCGGCGATCACTCCACCCTGGTGCACATGTCCGGGCCGACTTTCGACCGCATCATGGGGGACGCCGAACGCGGTCGCTTCAGCACGCACGCCTAGTGTCCCGGTCCGACGTTCGGTTCCGTTTACAGCCCGCTCCGGACGAACGTCGGAACCGAAAAGGACACTGGCAACGCCAAGATGCTGGTGCGGTTTGGGATTTGCCGTTGCGATGAAGCGCGCGCCGCAAACGTGATCGCAGCGTCAAATCCACCACACCGGATGTGAGCGTTCGGTTGTTCATCCGGCCCGGGGAGCTGGTCGAAGCTTTTGCGATACCCGGCGGCCCGGATGACCACATGGCGGGAATGCCCGTGACCTGGTCCCGCACTTGGACGAGAGCGGGCAGACCCCGAAGGCGGTGAAAAAGTGAAAGCCGCAGAAAAACCGGGGGTCAGCCGCCCAGCAGGGTCTTGCCGCCCGGCCGGCGCGGCGTCTTGCGTTCGACGATGACCGAGCGCTGCATGCCGCCGCGCCCGGTGAACGCCACCCGATTGACGTTCTTGCGCGGCGTCGAGGACTTGAGCACTTCGCCGCGCACCTGCTCGACCGGCAGGCCGATCAGCGAAGCGGCGATCTCGATCTGCGCCTGCACGTCGTCGGTCAGGCCGCGCGCGGCAGCGATCGCGTCGTCCAGCGTCGGCGGGTCCTGACGCACCCGACGCGGGCCGTACTTGGTCGTCCAGACGCCACTCGCGTTGGTGCCGTTCGTCTTGGTGCCGCTCATCCTGGGCCTTCGCGTGTCGTTCATGCACCAGTGTCCCGGTTCCGACGTTCGTACCCGTCTGCAGCCCGCCCTGTACGACCGTCAGAACTGCAAGGACACTAGCAACTCTATGATGCTAGTGTGGTTTTTTGGATTTGACGTTGCGATGAAGAGCGCGCCGCGAGAGATCGGAACGTCAATTCCATCACGCCAGTGGGCAATCCCGGGTCAGCCAAGACCGAGCC
>JAVBUK010000479.1:0-4665 GCA_031555345.1 Xanthobacteraceae bacterium
TCGGTGATGTTGGTGACCCGGCCCTTGAAGCGGGCGCTGACCGGGAACTTGGCTTCGATGCCCTGCCACGGGTCCGCCTGCAGCTGCTTCATGCCGAGCGAGATGCGGTGCGTCTCGTGGTTGATCTTGATGATCTTGACCTTCACCTGCTGGCCGATGTTGAGACCCTCGGACGGGTGATTGACCCGCCGCCAGGCGATGTCGGTGACGTGCAGCAGGCCGTCGATGCCACCGAGATCCACGAACGCGCCGTAGTCGGTGATGTTCTTGACCACGCCGTCGATGACCTGGCCCTCTTCGAGGTTCTGCACCAGTTCCTGGCGCTGCTCGGCGCGGGTCTCTTCCAGCACGGTGCGGCGCGACACCACGATGTTGCCGCGCCGGCGATCCATCTTCAGGATCTGGAACGGCTGCGGCACGTTCATCAGCGGAGAGACGTCGCGGATCGGCCGGATGTCGACCTGGCTGCGCGGCAGGAACGCCACCGCCCCGTCGAGATCGACGGTGAACCCGCCTTTGACCTGGTTGAAGATGATGCCCTGGACCTTCTCGTTGTTCTTGAAGGCGCCTTCGAGCTTGCCCCAACTCTCCTCGCGCCGCGCCTTGTCGCGCGACAGCACCGCCTCGCCGAGCGCGTTCTCGACGCGCTCCAGATAGACCTCGACGGTGTCGCCGACCTTGAGCTCGTTGGCCCGGCCCGGCCCGGCGAACTCGCGCAGCGGCACCCGGCCTTCCATCTTCAATCCGACGTCGATGACCGCAAGGTCCTTCTCGATGCCGACAATGGTTCCCTTGACGACGGAGCCTTCCTGCAGATGCCCTTGAGTGAACGACTCCTCGAGCATGGCGGCGAAATCTTCGCGTGACGGCGTTGCGATAGCGGTGGCCATGTAATCTCCTGATGCGGCGCGCCAACGGTTCGAAACAAGGGCGTTCCGCGCGCCCGGTGCTGCAGGTCCCCGCGAGACCTCCAGCGACCGCCGGAATCACGGCGGGTCGGCGCACAACCCAGCGGCACGGAACGATGGCTTACGGTCCGGCGCCTTCGGCGAACGAGGGCATCGCGAGCGGGGCTTACCTCCGGCGACGAAAGCGCGTTCAACCGTGCTTTCGGCCCCCTCGGACGGCCTCGACAAGGTCGAGAGCGGCCCGGAACGCAGCGTCTATATCCAATGCGGTAGTATCGAGCAAGACCGCGTCGGTCGCACGCTTCAGCGGAGCGGCCGCCCGGCCCGAATCGCGCTCGTCCCGCCGGCGGATATCCGCCAGGACCGAAGCCTCGTCGACCTCCTGGCCGTTGCCTTTGAGCTCGAGGTAGCGGCGGTGCGCGCGCCCCGCCGGCGAGGCGACAACGAAAATATTAGCCGGGGCATCCGGGCAGATCACCGTTCCGATGTCCCGTCCGTCCAGCACCGCCCCGCCGGGCGCCGCCGCGAAGGCACGCTGCAGGTCGAACAGCGCCGCGCGCACCTCGGGGTAGGCCGACACGATCGAGGAGGCCTCGCCCACGGCAGCCCCCTTGAGCGCCGGCTCGGCCAGTTCGCCGGGGTCGAGCGAGGCGGCCGCCTGCGTTGCACAAACGCTGTCGGTGAGCAGCACGCCGGCCTTCAGCAACCGGTAGGCGACCGCCCGGTACAGCAGCCCTGTATCCAGGTGAGGCAACCCAAAATGCGCGGCAAGACGCCTAGCCAAGGTTCCTTTTCCGGACGCCGCCGGTCCGTCGATGGCGATGATCATGTCAGGTCCGCCCCCAGCCGGCGCATCATGTCGGCAAACCCGGGAAAGCTGGTGGCGATGAAGGCGGTGTCGTCGACCGCGACCGGGCGTTGGCTACCGAGCCCCATCACCAGCGCCGACATGGCGAGACGGTGATCCATGTGGGTTACCACCAGCCCACCACCCGGCGCCTGGCCCTGACCATGCACGATCAGGTCATCGCCCTCGATGTCGACCGCGACCCCGTTGGCCCGCAGCAGGTCGGCGGTCGCGGCCAGCCGGTCGGACTCCTTGACCCTGAGCTCCTGCAAGCCCCGCATCACGGTCGGGCCCTCGGCGAACGCCGCCGCCACCGCCAATACCGGGTACTCGTCGATCATGCTCGGCGCCCGCCGGGCGGGAACCTCGACGCCCCGCAGGGACGAGGCACGCACGCGCAGATCGGCCACGTCCTCGCCGCCGTCGTGCCGGACGTCGAGGAACTCGATCTCCGCCCCCATCTCGCGCAGGGTGGTGATCAGGCCGGTGCGCAGCGGATTGGTCATCACCCCCTCGATCACCACGTCCGACCCCGGCACGATCAGCGCCGCCACCAACGGAAAGGCGGCGGACGACGGATCGGCCGGCACGCTGACGTCGGCCGGCGCCAGTTCGGGCTGGCCGGTGAGGGTGATGCGCCGCCCCTCGTCACCGACCGGTTCCTCGCGCACGACGGCACCAAAATGACGCAACATGCGCTCGGTATGGTCGCGCGTGGCTTCCTTCTCCACCACCGTGGTCGCACCGGGCGCCGCAAGCCCGGCGAGCAGGATCGCCGACTTGAGCTGGGCGGAGGCGACCGGCGACTGGTAGACGATCGGCATCGGGTCGCGCGCGCCGGCCAGGGTGAGCGGCAACCGGTCGCCCGCGGCCGCCACCACCCGCGCCCCCATCTGCTCCAGCGGGTCGAGGATCCGCCGCATCGGCCGCTTGCGCAGTGACGCGTCGCCATCGAACGTGGCGACCACCGGACAGCCGGCGACCGCGCCGAGCACCAGCCGGCAGCCGGTCCCCGAATTGCCGAAATCGAGCGCGGACCGCGGCTGGCCGAAGCCGCCGACCCCACCCCCCTCGATGTGCCAACGCCCCTCGCCGACGCGCGCGGCGCGGGCGCCGAGCGCCGTCATGACCCTGGCGGTGTTGATGACGTCCTCGCCCTCGAGCAGGCCCGTAATCCGCGTCACCCCGACCGTCATCGCCCCCAGAATCCGCGCGCGGTGCGAGATCGACTTGTCGCCGGGGACACGCGCACGTCCCGCAAGGGGGCGGTCGCGGCGCGCGGTCATCGGAACGGTGGGTGGACTGGCTGTCACGTGTCGCGGGTCCGAACGGTCGATACACAGGAACGGAAAGGCCGGAACGGAACGACGGTCGTTCCACCCCGGGGCCCTGAAAACGCCAGCAGGCTCTAAGCAGGTTTTGACGACGCCGCCCACACAAAATTGGCGGAGATGGCCGCCCGCCGACCATCGGCTGGCGATGACGCCGCGCCCGGCGACGCCATCGGGGCACTATGGCGCAATCCCCACAGCCCCCCGGTGTCCGCCCGTTTCGCGGTGAAGCGCTATTGACAGGGGCCTCGCGAAACGCCAAGGGAGGCCTCGCATTTTCAACCGCTTCAGGGAATACGTACCGTGGCAAAGCCGGAGCTCGGCACGAAACGCGTTTGCGCCAGTTGCGGCGCCAGGTTCTACGACCTCAACAAAACCCCGATCACTTGCCCGAAGTGCGGCACCGAGTTCACGGTTGCGGCATTGACGCCGCGCGGCCGGCCGGACGCTGCGGCGCGGGCGCCGACACGCGAAGCCGAGCCGGAGCCGGTGGAGAGCTCGGAAGCCGAATTCGTCTCCCTCGAGGAAGCCGACGCCGAAGCCCAAGGCGGCAAGAAGAAGCCGATGGACGACGCCGTGGATGTCGACGAGGACGTCGAACTGGACGAAGCCCTCGATGACGACGACGATTCCACCTTCATCGAGGAAACGGAGGACGAGGATACCGATGTGGCCGAAATCATCGGCGGCGACATCGAGAACGATGAGGAGACTTGAGATCGGCGCGCGTTTGTGGTTTCACGGATGCGCGGACGCTTGGTCGTCTCTGACGAAGGGGCGTCCACGGGACTGCGGCGCGGTTGGACCCAACCACCGCGCCGACACGGCGGGGCCATAGCTCAGTTGGGAGAGCGCTTGAATGGCATTCAAGAGGTCGGGGGTTCGACTCCCCCTGGCTCCACCAAAGTTTCTGTTCCACCAACGTGTTGCATCCTGCCGCCATCCAGCTATTCAAAAAATTGCTGAAATCACAATAACTTAATTCAACTCACCGCTGCCGGATCGTCCCGCGAGCCGCCGCGCCCTCCCTAACTCCGTGTCAGCAGACGCCCCCGCCCTCCGGGAAGCTGAGCCTGGAGAGTGGAGTGGAGGTCTACCGACTGGCCGCCAGCGAATAGCCGGCCCGGTGCCGTGCGCGGGCGCGAGGGCGGTCGTCTTCGGGCGTGGCCCGGGCGATGGAACGGGGCACGGAGCGCCTTGCCGCGCGAGAGTGAACAGCACTCGACCGGTCACGATCCTCGACGGCGCGCGCGGCACGGCTGCGCCGAATGCGGCGCCGGCGACTTGTTCGTGCCCGTCCTGCCGGGTCTGCCCGACGCACCTGCGGCGGATCGCGTCGATACGACACAGGCATCGGATGCGGTCCGCCAACGCGCGACGCGACAAAGTGCCGATGGCAACTTTTGCCGTCTGTCGCGCATGATGGCCGGCGGCAGGCAATCCGCCGACCGGCATGTCGGTGGAGCGCCGAACGCACCTCTACGATCGTCCTCATCGGCGCTCACCCCGGGGGATCCCAATGTCGCATCGCATCATCTGGTCGCTGGCGTTCCTCGTCGTCGTGCTCGCCCTCACGACC
>JAVBUK010000006.1:0-2882 GCA_031555345.1 Xanthobacteraceae bacterium
TTTCTTGGTGGGCGGCCTCGGCGCCGCCGGCCGCGGTGTGGGGGGCGGGCCGCGCCCGCGGCGGGGCGGCGCCCCCGCGGCGCTACCCGTGGGCCAGCGCTCCCGAGGGCGTCTCCGCGGCGGTCTTTTGCGACGCCCAGCGCAGGATGGCGCCGCAGCGGGGACAAAACCGGGCATCCTCGCGGGTGTCGTGCTGACACTCGGAAAACCGGATCGCCAGCGCGCCGCAGTGACAGCAGAAATAGTCGTTGACCGGAATTTCCTTCTGGCACTGGCTGCAGCGCTTCACCACCACAGCGGGGGCGACCGGCGCCGGTACGGCTGCGGTTGATCCGGCTTCCGTCGCGGCGTGTCCGGCCGGGGCGCCGAGGGGGGCCGGGCTGTCGGGTGTCTCGGCCTCTGCCGCCTCGGCCTCTGCCGCCTGGCGTGGATGGGGCGGGATCGCCTCGAGTTCGGCGGCGAACGGCAGGACATTCGCGGACCCGCGCGCCGGGGTGTCCGTCGTCTCGTCGTCCGTCGTCGTGTCGTCCGTTGCCTGGATCTCTTCCGTCTCGCCCGGAAGGACCGGGACGATGTCGGGGGCGGCGCCATCCGCAGATTCCACCACCGCCTCGGCTGTCACCGCCCCGCCGGTCACTGGGGCCTCCGCCTCGCCTGCAGGCGTGTCGGTTTGAGCCGCGTCCGCTTGGGCGGCGACGGCTTGGGCCGCGAGCGGGTCGGGGAAGTCGAACAGGGGCTCGGCGGTTCCGCCGGCACCGACCATTCTGCTTTCCGCCTTGAGCGATGCCAGTTGCCGCTCGACGCTCCGGGCGGTCGCCTGCTTGCGTCGGCGGGTCATCAGCAGCACCGCCAACACGATCATGGCGGCGCCGACGGCCGCCACGGCGATCCGGAACGGGGGCCAGTCGCCTGCCACGAAAGCGCCGGCAGTCGCCGCCAGGGCGCCGACAGTCCAAGCCGCCGGCGCGGCCGGCGAAGCGGCCTGAGCCGTTTGCGGGGCGGGTTCGGCTGGCATGGGCGCCCGGGGGGCGGAAGCGGGCGGTGAGGCGGCCTGGAGCGCAGCGAGCCGTTCGGCGGCGCCAGGATAACCTTGGTCGGCCGCCTTGCGGTACCATTCTGTCGCCTGGCGCAGATCGCGCGGGACGCCGAGCCCCGCCGCATACATCCGGCCGAGGCTGACCTGGGCGAGCCCGAAGCCCTGGTCGGCCGACCTGCGATACCACGTCGCCGCCTGGCCGAGGTCCTTGGCCAGGCCGCGGCCGGTTTCGTACAGGGTGGCGATGTTGAACTGGGCCACGCTGTCGCCCTGTTCGGCCGCCTTGCGAAACCAGGCGGCGGCCCGGGTGGCATCCCGCGGCGCGCCGGTTCCGTCCAGATACAGCGTGCCGACATAGGTCTGGGCCAGAACGTGTCCCTGCTCGGCGGCCGCCTGCAGCCGGATGAAGGCCACCGTGAGGTTTTCGGCTTTCAGGTGGGCGCGGCCGAGCTGGAACAACAACCGCCGATGCGGGCTCTGTTCGATCGCGCGATCGCACGCCGGGATCGCCGCCGTCGGATCCAGGGCCGCGTCCGAGACCCCGGGGGCGGTGCGTTCGGCGTCGTCCGCTTCGGCCGCCAGACGATCGCATTCCGTTACGGCCACGCCTTGTGCCCAGGCGACCGTCGCAGGCGTACCGCAGATCACCCCCATCAGGTACAAGACCGTCAGTTTCCCGATCATCACCGATACCTTCTGCCGGACATCCTTTGCCGACGGGGAAGCGGCGCGCGTGGCCGGCGCATCCTTCGGCACAAGGAGCCATCTTTTAGCACATTATCGCCGCGTTCCGTCAGTTCGTTGTTCCAGGTCAAGGCCGGCACGCTCGCTTGCCGGCGTGTCCGCGCGGTTCGGCCGCCCGATCGTCGTCGCATGACGTGGCGGCAATATCGGTCGCTGATCGGGTGTTCGCGCCGGCGGACCGCGCTCGCGCGCGCGGCCCGCCGCTTGCCATCGGCGTCGCCGCGGGCCACCTTGCGGCACCCCAACCACCCGGATCGATCGGCATGAATGTGCGCAAGAATCCCGAAACCCTTCGCAGCCATCGTTGGCTCGGCGAGGCCAATCTGCGCTCGTTCGGCCATCGTTCGCGGCTGCGCCAGATGGGCTACGACGGCGCCGACTGGAAGGGGAAGCCGGTCATCGGCATCATCAACACCTGGAGCGATATCAACGCGTGCCATGCGCACCTGCGCGCCCGGGTCCAGGACGTGAAGCGCGGGGTGCTGCAGGCCGGCGGGTTTCCGCTCGAACTGCCGGCGATGTCGCTGTCGGAGCCCTTCGTCAAACCGTCGACCATGCTCTATCGCAATTTCCTGGCGATGGAGACCGAGGAGCTGCTGCGCTGCCATCCGCTCGACGGCGCGGTGCTGATGGGCGGCTGCGACAAGACCACCCCCGGCCTGTTGATGGGCGCGATCAGCATGGATCTGCCGGCGATCTACCTTCCCGCCGGACCGGCGTTGCGCGGCAACTGGCGCGGCGAGACGCTCGGCGCGGGCACCGACGTCGGGCGCCTGTGGGACGAGAAGCGGGCGGGCCGGATCACCGACGAACAGTGGAGCGAGATCGAGGGCGGCATCGCCCGTTCGCACGGCACCTGCATGGTGATGGAAACCGCCGCCACCATGATGGCGATCGCCGAGGCGCTCGGACTGGCGCTGCCGGGGTCCTCGTCGATCCCCGCCGCCGACGCCGGCCATCCCCGCATGTGTGCCGCCGCCGGCCGCCGGATCGTCGACATGGTGTGGGAGGATCTGGTGCCGTCGCGCATTCTCGGCCCGGCCGCGTTCGGCAACGCCGTCCGGGTCCACCTGGCGATGGGTGGCGCGACCAATGCGATCAT
>JAVBUK010000124.1:0-8420 GCA_031555345.1 Xanthobacteraceae bacterium
GCCCTATTTGCGTTGGTTTTTGAGATGTGTTGAGTTTGGCAGCGAAATGTCGCGGGAACCTAAATCCAGCGCGTCTACCAATTCCGCCACGCCCGCAAAGGGTTCTCGTCGGCAAGACCGGTTTTGCCGCGCGGCGCGCGCTTATATCAAGCCACCGGCAAGGGCGCACCAGAAAAATGGCGCTCGACCAAGCGTCGTCACGCCGCGCACAACCCTGGACACCACACGGCGCGATACCGCGAGGCTGGATATCGTACCATGGTCACAATACCGCCTGCCACGCATGCCGCAACCCGTGTCGGACGGCGTCGGGTTGCGCTCCGGAATTGAACAACAGCAACAAACACACGAATTTTCAATGTTTTACAAAAAGCTGACAAGACGCGACCTGGCGCTCGGCGCAACCTCCCTCGGCCTGTCGATGATCGGCAGACGAGTCGGCGCCCAGCCTGCAAGTGCCCCGGACATGCATGTCCTGCATGCGCGCGTCGAAACGGCGCGCCTGCCGGAAGGGACCGGCGAGCCGGTCACGCAATGGAGGTTTGCCGGCGCCGTGCCGGGACCGATTCTTCGCGTCAGGCAGGGTGAAGAACTCAGGGGCCGGCTGGTCAACGACCTCCCCCGGCCGATGTGCCTCCACTGGCACGGCGTTCGTCTCGCGAATGCCATGGATGGCGTCCCGTACCTCACCCAGGCGCCGGTCGACCCGGGGGCGAGCTTCGACTACCGTTTTAGGTGTCCGGATGCCGGCACGTTTTGGTACCGCACACCGCAACCCACCGGACCGGCGCGCGGCCTTTCCGGCATTCTGCTGGTCCAAGAGCACGTGTCCGTCACGACCGATCATGACTTTGCGTTGCTGCTGGATGGCTGGCCGTCGCACCCGGATCGTCCAGCGCACGAAAGCGCGAACCCGGCCCCGGGTCGCGAAGCCCGCATGACCGCCAATGGCACCGCGATGTTCGATGTTCCGGTGCGCCCGAACGAGCGCGTGCGACTGCGGCTGGTCAACGCCTCCGCACACATCGCCTGGGTCATCCTCCCTCAGCACCGCGTGTTCGTGATGGCGCTCGACGGACAACCCACCGAACCGTTCGTGGCGCGCGACAGCCGATTGCTGCTCGGCCCCGGCAATCGCGCCGACCTCATGGTCGATGCCACGTTCGGACCCGGCGCGGACGCACCGATCCTGGTCGCAACCCAGAAGGAGACCCGCACGGTGGCGCGGCTGCGGTATGGCCGGATCGCCGCGCGCGCCGCACCGCTGGCCGATCCGGAACCGCTGCCGCCCAATCCACTGCCGGCGCGCCTGGACCTGGCCGGCGCCCACCGGCACGAACTCGCACTCGGCGACCCGGCGGCCAAGGATGCCCCGTTTGGCGCCGGCGCAGACGACACCCTCGGGCCGCCGCTGTTTTCGGTTGCGCGCGGCCGGACGGCGTCGCTCGCCTTTGCCAATCGAACCGACGGCCCCGCCGTGGTGCACGTGCATGGCCATGCGTTCCGCTTGCTCGACCGCCTGGACGACGGCTGGAAACCGTTCTGGCTCGACACTGTCGTGGTTCCGCCGCGCTCGACCCAGCGCATCGCTTTCGTCGCCGACAATCCGGGAAAGTGGCTGATCGATGGGCGCATCCTCGGCCCCGGCAGCACGACCAGAACCTGGTTCGAGGTGCGGTGAACATCCGCCGATCAGGTCATGATCGGAAGGGCGTATCAGGCCATCGAACCAGTCACGAGGTCGCGGTAGACCTTTGGCAGCAGGTCGGGCAAGTCCTCCGCGATCAGCCCCGGACCGAATGCGGTGGCGGCTTCGCCGTGGATCCAGGCCGCCGCACAGGCGGCCTCGAACGGCGGCATGCCCTGGGCCAGCAGACCGGTGATGATTCCGGCCAACACGTCGCCGGCCCCGGCGGTCGCCAGCCACGGCGGCGCATTGACGTTGACCGCCGCACGGCCGTCGGGCGCCGCTATCACGGTATCCGGGCCCTTGAACAACACGACACCGTTGGAGTCCCGTGCGGCCTGCCGGGCGCGTTCGAGTTTGGACTCCGGAAAATCGGCTGACGAATTGAAAAGGCGGACGAACTCTCCTTCGTGCGGCGTCAGGACGGTGCCTTGGCGGGCGCGATCCGCAATCATCCGGAACAAGCGCGCGGGCGCCGCCGCGAAGCTGGTCAACGCATCGGCATCGAGGACGACCGCCCGCTCGCCGGCCAGTGCGGCCTCGACCAGCGCGCAGGTCTGCTCGCCGACCCCCAACCCGGGGCCCAGCGCGACGGCGTTGAACCGCGGATCCCGGAGGAACCCGGCGAGTTCGGCCGGACCGTCGACCGGCCGCACCATCACCGCAAGGCTGGTGGCGGCGTTGATGGCAAGCGCATCGCGTGGCGATGCCAATGTCACCAGCCCCGCCCCTGCCCGCAGCGCGCCACGGGCCGCCAAGCGGGCGGCTCCCGTCGTGACCGCCCCTCCGGAGACGACGACGGCGTGACCACGCATGTACTTGTGACCACCATGGCGCGGTACGGGAAACCGATGCCGCCAAGCCTGAGGGGTGTTTTCGATGGCCTGCGGCCGGATCGCCAGCAGCGTCCGCGGTTCGATGCCGATTTGAGCCACCTCGACAGCGCCACATTGCAGGCGCCCCGGCAGCAGCAGGTGTCCGGGCTTTTTGCGAAAAAAGGTGACCGACCGGGTCGCGACCACCGCCGTCCCCATCACCGCACCAGTCGTCCCATTGACGCCGCTGGCGAGATCCACCCCCACGATCGTTGCACCGCTGGCGTTCATGGCTTCGATCATCGTCTTCGCAACGCCCTCGACCGGACGGTCGAGCCCGGCCCCGAACAATGCGTCGACGATCACCGCCACGCCGGCCAGAGCCGCGGGGGTCGCCGCCTCCGTCCGTCCCCGCCAGCGATCCGCGGCTACGGCGGCATCGCCCTTGAGCCTGGCCCGATCTGCGACCAGCAGAACCTCCACGGCATAGCCGGCTTCGGCCAGATGGCGCGCCGCCACGAAGCCGTCGCCGCCGTTGTTGCCCGGGCCAGCGACCACGGCGACCCGGCTGCCGGGGGGATGCCGGGCCGCGACGGCGTCGGCCACTGCACGGCCGGCGTTTTCCATCAGGACCATGCCGGGCGTTCCCGACGCGATCGTCTGCCTGTCAGCCTCCGCCATTTCGGCGTTGGTCAATAGTTCGTTCATGGTGGCCAAATAGTAATGGTGCGATCGCAAGCCGACAATCGTTGCCCGCCAAGCCAGACCAAACGCGCCTTGGAGCAACCGCCCGCGTGCTGGGCGCACTGCCGAAAAATGCGACACCGCCGCGGAGTCGAAATTGCACAATAAATATGCAAAGAGGTCAGATAATGGGCTGGCGCCGTCCACCGCGCTCTGGCATCGGCCGCAGCCGGCGCGCAACGAATTGAAAACGCGGACTTTCCGCCTGTTGCCAGCACTTGGCATGGAGCCTGCTAGCAATTGCGCGGCTTGATCGAAGGCCCCCGCCGGCCCGGCCAGGAGACGAGTTGCAATGAAGAAAATCGAGGCGATCATCAAGCCGTTCAAGCTCGATGAGGTGAAGGAGGCTCTGCAGGAAGTCGGACTGCAGGGCATCACCGTGACCGAGGCCAAAGGCTTCGGTCGCCAGAAGGGACACACCGAGCTGTATCGCGGCGCCGAATACGTGGTGGATTTCCTTCCCAAGGTGAAAATCGAAATCGTGGTCGGCGACGACATGGTGGAAAAGGCGGTCGACGCCATCCGCCGCGCCGCCCAGACCGGCCGCATCGGCGACGGCAAGATCTTCGTCTCCAACATCGAAGAAGCAATCCGGATTCGCACCGGGGAATCCGGGTTGGACGCCATCTGAACCGCCGGTCGTCCGGACGACCACAACGCGATGCCAAAGAAATCACGCCTTTGCCGAGAAAGGGAATGCGATCAATGACGACGGCCAGAGACGTCCTCAAAATGATTAAGGACAACGACATCAAGTATGCCGACCTCCGTTTCACCGACCCGCGCGGAAAGTGGCAGCACGTCACCTTCGACATCGGCATGATCGAGGAAGACACGTTCGTCGACGGCCAGATGTTCGACGGCTCGTCGATCGCCGGCTGGAAGGCCATCCACGAATCCGACATGTGCCTGATGCCGGATCCCGCCTCGGCCTGCATCGATCCGTTCTTTGCCGAGACGACGCTGTCGCTGATTTGCGACGTGCTCGAGCCGACCACCGGCGAGCCGTACAATCGCGACCCGCGCGGCATGGCCAAGAAGGCGGTCGGCTTCCTCAAGTCGCTCGGCACCGGCGATACCGTGTTTTTCGGACCGGAGCCGGAGTTCTTCCTGTTCGATGACGTGAAGTATTCCGCCGAGCCGTACAAGACCGGATTCAAGGTCGACCACGTCGAACTGCCCACCAACAGCGACACCGACTACGAGGGCGGCAATCTCGGCCACCACATCGGCATCAAGAAAGGCTATTTCCCGGTGCCGCCGCTGGATATGGCCCAGGACATGCGCTCCGAAATGCTCGCCGCCCTGACCCGGATGGGGGTCAAGGTGGAAAAGCACCACCACGAAGTGGCGTCGGCCCAGCATGAGCTGGGGGTGAAATTCGCCCCGATGGTGACGATGGCCGACCAGATGATGGCCTACAAGTACTGCGTCCAGCAGGTCGCCAACATCTACGGCAAGACCGCCACGTTCATGCCGAAGCCGATCTACGGCGACAACGGCTCGGGCATGCATTGCCATCAGTCGATCTGGAAGGACGGCAAGCCGATATTCGCCGGCAACAAGTACGCCGACCTGTCGGAGACCTGCCTGTCCTACATCGCCGGCATCATCAAGCACGCCAAGGCGATCAATGCTTTCACCAACCCGACGACCAATTCCTACAAACGTCTGGTCCCGGGTTTCGAGGCGCCGGTGCTGCTGGCCTATTCGGCGCGCAACCGCTCGGCGTCCTGCCGCATCCCGTGGACCAACAATCCGAAGTCCAAGCGCATCGAGATCCGCTTCCCCGATCCGCTCGCCAACCCGTACCTCGCGTTCGCCGCGATGCTGATGGCCGGACTCGACGGGGTCAAGAACAAGCTCGACCCCGGCCCGGCGATGGACAAGGACCTGTACGACCTGCCCAAGGCCGAGCTGAAGCAGATCCCGACGGTGTGCGGTTCGTTGCGTCAGGCGCTCGAGGAACTCGACAAGGACCGCGCCTTCCTCAAGGCCGGCGGCGTGTTCGACGACGACTTCATCGACAGCTACATCGAGCTGAAGATGACCGAGGTGATCCGCTTCGAGCACACCCCCCACCCGGTCGAATACGAGATGTACTATTCGGCCTGAGCCGCGCTCGTTCTCCCACGATCGCCATCCCCTGCGGGGCGCCTTCGGGCGCCCTTTTTCGTGCGCAAGACCCGCCGCCGAGCATACCCGCCAGCCCCGACCCGGTTCTCGTGATGGCGGTCGCGACCACGGAGCCGCCGTCGATCCGTGCGTCGAGCCTCGACGCGTCAGACGAAAATCACGACGATCATCGCCATTGTGGCGAGTGCGGTCGCGGCGAAGGCGATCCGCATCTGGGCGACGAGGCCGGATCCGAACAGTCCACCACCGCGATCCGATCCGATGGTCGCCTCGAGCTCACGCGCCCCCGAACAGACGCAGGACAGCGCCCGATTCGCCTGCTCGGCGCAGGAATCGAGGGTCACGAACTGCACCCGCAACCGGGCCCGAGGTCCCATACTCCGCATGCCTCATTGGTACGGCCCACAAAGTAAACGAGTCGTTGCCAAACGGCCATCCCGGACCTCGTTCCCTACCCGAATGCGCCGCAACGAGCCATCCGACCGGTCCTTGCACGGTCCGCCTTGCGCCCGACGCCATCGACCGGGCGAGCGGATGGCGGCTTCGGCCCCGCGCCGGGGTGACGAATTGCGGCCGACCGCGATCAATCGGGCGGAATCCGGATCAGGCCGCTTGACGCAGCGGCAACTGCGGGCGACGGAACGCCGTCCAGCGAACCGACCTGGCGGCCGCCGTCGGAGCGACGTCGACGCCACCCGGATTGCTCGACCCGGCGGTCGCGACCCGGTTGCGGCCGGTCTTCTTGACGGCATAGAGCGCTTCATCGGCCCGTGCGAGCAGGGTGTCGATGTCGCCGCCCCGCTCCTGCGACGCGATTCCGATCGACACCGTGGCGCCGACCGGCTGGCCCGATACGACCGACGCGGCGGTCTCGTAGGCGGCGCGGATGCGTTCGGCGATGTTGACCGCCTCGTCGGCACCGTCCGGAACCACCGCGACGAATTCGTCACCGCCCATCCGCGCAACCAGATCGTTGGCCCGCATGTTGGCGCTCGCCACCGAAGCGAACAGCCTCAAGGCCTCGTCGCCGACCGCATGGCCGAACCGGTCGTTGATCGATTTGAAACAGTCGAGATCGATCAACAGCAGCGAAACGGGTTGGCGGCGGCGGACCTGGGCCGACAACAGCCGCCCGGCGCCGTCGAGAAATCCGCGGCGATTGTACAACCCGGTCATCGAATCGGTCAGCGCCGCCGTCCGGTGCGCGCGCAGCATGCGCTCCTTGGCCAGCACCAGGACGACGAACGCGGTGCCGACCGCGTACAGGATGATTCCCAGCACCAACAGCGCCAGCCAACCGCCGACCGGCGCCATATCGCCCGGCTGGTCGGGCAGCTGGCTCGCCAACATCAACGGGAACAGGAACAAGGCGCCGTGCAGAACCGGAACCAGCACGACCGGCCACCGGCCGAGCAGCGACTTGCGACGCTCACGCCAGAATTCGCCGGCAGCCAGCACCGCGTAGGCAAAGACGGTCAGCGACGCGAGCATCGCCCGCGGCATGGCGCTCTGTGCGAACGCCGGCAACGAAGACGAGACGGCCCACGCCGCCGCGCCGAGGAGCATCGCCGGCCAGACGACGTCACGGCCATGGAACAGCCGGGCCGCACTCCACATCATGGCGCAGGCGGCCAGCAGCAAGGCGCCCGGCAGCCACGGCGGCAAATGCGGCCCGCCGACGCACCAGAGCGCCGCGGAAAATCCGCCGGTCAGATAGGCGGCGCCCCACCACGCGAGCGCACGAATCCGCTCCTGAATCCAGACGAACAGCAGCAGCAGTCCGAGCAGGTTCACGACAAAGATCGCGACCACGACCAGCGTGGTGACGTCCAACGAAAATGCAGGCAGCAGATTTCGCGCAAACATGGGCGCCTCCGATCCTCGAGACGCCGCAATCCTTACAAAGTGCTTTCCTCAATGCGAGCGCAGATTGTTCCAATCATTGGCAACCGGTTTCGTGCCGGCGGCGAGTTTTCTGCGAAAACCCGCGTAAATAATATCGGTATTATGCGAAAATAAACCGCAATATTGCGGCAACAGCCGGGCAACAACAGCCGGGCAATGACACCAAAAACAAAAGCGGCACGCCGGCCCAGGCCGCGTGCCGCCAGAAGAAGCAAGGCCGACGGTCGCGCCGTCGGCCCGAGGCATCAGCGCTTCGAGAACTGGAAGGACCGACGGGCCTTGGCCCGGCCGTACTTCTTGCGCTCGACCACGCGCGGGTCGCGGGTCAGGAACCCGCCGCGCTTGAGAACGCCGCGCAGGTCCGGCTCGAAATAGGTCAGCGCCTTGGCGAGGCCATGGCGCACCGCGCCGGCCTGCCCCGACAGCCCGCCGCCCGACACGGTGCAGACGACGTCGTACTGGCCGTTGCGGCTCGCCGTCAGCAGCGGCTGGTTGATCAGCATGCGCAGCACCGGCCGGGCGAAATAGACGTCGATCGTCCGGTCGTTGATGGTGATCTTGCCGGGACCCGGCTTGATCCACACCCGCGCGACGGCATCCTTGCGCTTGCCGGTCGCATAGGCGCGCCCCTGCGGGTCGAGCTTCTGTTCGTACTTGGGGGCTTCCGCAGCCGCGGGCTTGAGCGCCGACAGCTGGTCGAGCGATTGCATGGTCTCGGCCATGGTCACGCGCTCCTGACGTTCTTGCGGTTCATGGATGCGACATCGACCGTTTCCGGGCTCTGTGCCGCGTGCGGGTGCTCTGCGCCCTTGTAAACGCGAAGATTGCCGAGCTGCCGGCGCCCGAGCGGGCCGCGCGGCAACATGCGCTCGACCGCCTTCTCGACGATGCGTTCCGGGAAGCGCCCTTCCAAGATCGACTTGGCGCTGCGATCCTTGATCCCGCCGGGAAAACCGGTGTGATGGTGGTACATCTTCTGCTGCAACTTGCGGCCGGTGAGGACGACCTTGTCCGCATTCACGACGATGACGTTGTCGCCGCAGTCGACGTGAGGCGTGAAGGTCGGCTTGTGCTTGCCGCGCAGCCGGAGGGCGATGATGGTGGCGAGGCGGCCGACCACGAGGCCGGTCGCA
>JAVBUK010000256.1:0-3634 GCA_031555345.1 Xanthobacteraceae bacterium
TGTCCGTCATCGCCACCAAACGCCTCGCCGGAAAAACCGCCCTCCAGGCCATCGC
Organism: Xanthobacteraceae bacterium; assembly: GCA_031555345.1. Taxonomy (GTDB): domain Bacteria; phylum Pseudomonadota; class Alphaproteobacteria; order Rhizobiales; family Xanthobacteraceae; genus Astrobacterium. The sequence goes on from JAVBUK010000256.1 coordinate 56, forward strand.
CGAGGTCGTCAACCCGCCGAAAAATCCAGCCGCCCTCGCGGCATGACCTGAGTAGTTACGTTCAGTTTACACTCCCAAGGCTGCCTTGGGCGGTCGAGTAATCCAGCGGGCCGCAACGAGGGTGTCGGCACGGCACGCCGGAAGAATGTCGGGCGAGAGCAGGGAGACCCGTCGCGGCGGGGTTGGAGCCGACGCCGTGGTGAGCACGGCGGATCGCGGTGGGCGTCGGAGAGGAGCGTCGTACCAAGGAAGCCGGGTAATGCCGCTGGCGGGAAGGGCCCTGCTCGAGGGCCTTGTCGCAAATCCGGTCGGAGAGTGGTATGCGGGGTATCCGCAGATTGGGGCCGGTGCGCCGCGAAGGGACACGGGGCGTGCCATCAGGGCTTTATGCTGCCGCTCCTTTCCGCGACGCCATTTTTTCGAGGCGGCAGGGGCCGGTGGCGTCCGGACAGAAGGGAGGCCTGTGTGGGTGCGCGGCCGGTCGTGCTCGTTCGCATGGAGGCCTTGTCGCCGACTGATCGGCGCCCACGTCCTTCGAGCGGTTCGTCCGGGGCCATGGGGTGGAACCCCCGGACCGGGGGTGTTTAGCGTTGAAGTTTTATGTCGCACCATCACGGGTTTATACGTGGCTGCCGTGGTGGGGCGGTGGCTCGGGGCGGGCGAATGCCGCCGACGCGGGAAGAATCGCCAAGGCGCCGCTTGCCATGCGTATGCGACCATCCCTGGCATGCGACTATTGGGCACGTCGTCCGATTGGAATCAGACGCGGATCGGTCTGTTGACCTCATTTTGGAGGCTCTGCATTTCATTATGCTGGCTCGGTCGTACGCCGGGAAATATTGCGACGGTGCCGATGGGGCCGGAGAAATAATCAGACTGTTTCGCCGGCGGCCGTACCTAAATATGGGCCGCATTTGTAGATGTGGTTGTGGCGTCAGACCAAGTTCTGGCTTGAAAACCGGTCGCCCGCGCGGGCAAATGCGGCGTTCTGATCCGGGCCATGCCTGACGGTGGAGCGCGGCAGGGCCTGCGCGGGTTGGATGGGAGATCACACCGACATGAGCGACTATGGACCGCTTGTCCTGACCGTCCCCGAACCGGAGGTGCGGCCGGGCGGCACCCCGGATTTTTCCAGCGTCAAGATTCCCCGCGCCGGCTCGGTGCCGCGGCCGGAGGTCGACGCCGACCCCGAGTCGATCCGCGATCTCGCCTATTCGATCATCCGCGTCCTCAACCGCGACGGCGTGGCGGTCGGCCCGTGGGCCGGGAGCCTGACCGATCAGGAGCTGCTGGCCGGCCTGCGCGACATGATGACCCTGCGGGTTCTCGACGCCCGCATCGTGATCGCCCAACGCCAGGGCAAGACCTCGTTCTACATGCAGCACATGGGCGAGGAGGCGATCAGCTGCGCGTTCGCCAAGGCGCTTCGCCCCGGCGACATGAATTTTCCGACCTATCGGCAGGCGGGTCTCCTGGTGGCGGCCGGCTATCCGCTGGTCGACATGATGAACCAGATCTATTCCAACGAACAGGATCCGCTGCGCGGCCGGCAGCTGCCGGTGCTCTATTCGGTCAAGGACAAGGGGTTCTTCTCGATCTCGGGAAACCTGACGACCCAGTTCGTCCAGGCGGTCGGCTGGGCGATGGCGTCGGCGATCAGCAACGACACCAGGATCGCCGCCGGCTGGGTCGGCGACGGCGCCACCGCCGAAGGCGATTTCCATGCCGCATTGGTGTTCGCCTCGACCTACAAGGCGCCGGTCGTGCTCAACGTCGTCAACAATCAGTGGGCGATCTCGACCTTCCAGGGGATCGCCCGCGGCGGCTCCGGCACCTTCGCGGCCCGCGGCCTGGGCTTCGGCATTCCGGCCCTGCGGGTCGACGGCAACGACTATCTGGCGGTCCACGCGGTGGCCAAGTGGGCGGTCGAGCGGGCGCGGCGCAATCTCGGGCCGACGCTGATCGAGTACGTCACCTATCGGGTCGGCGCGCATTCGACCTCGGACGATCCGGCCGCCTACCGGCCGAAGACCGAGTCCGACGCCTGGCCGCTCGGCGATCCGGTCATCCGGCTGAAGAACCATCTGATCAGGCGCGACGTCTGGTCGGAGGCGCGCCACAAGCAGGCCGAAGCGGAAATCGCCGATACGGTGATCGCCGCGCAGAAGGAGGCCGAGAGCCACGGCACCCTGCATGCCGGCGGCAAGCCGTCGGTGCGCGACATGTTCGACGGCGTCTACGCCGAGATGCCGCCGCACCTGCGCCGGCAGCGCCAGAGCGCAGGAGTGTAGGCGATGCCCCGCAAGACCATGATCGAGGCGGTCCGCGACGCCATGGACGTGATGATGGGGCGCGACGACAATGTCGTCGTGTTCGGCGAGGATGTCGGCTTTTTCGGCGGGGTGTTCCGGGCCACCCAGGGACTGCAGGCCAAATACGGCAAGACCCGCTGTTTCGACGCCCCGATCAGCGAACTGGGCATCGTCGGCGCGGCGGTCGGCATGGCGGCGTACGGTCTGAAGCCGTGCATCGAGATCCAGTTCGCCGACTACATGTATCCGGCCTATGACCAGATCGTGTCCGAGGCGGCGCGGCTGCGCTATCGCTCGAACGGCGAGTTCACCTGTCCGCTGGTGATCCGGATGCCGACCGGCGGCGGGATCTTCGGCGGGCAGACCCACAGCCAGTCGCCGGAGGCGCTGTTCACCCACGTGTGCGGGCTCAAGACCGTCATGCCGTCGAATCCGGCGGATGCCAAAGGCCTGCTGATCGCCGCGATCGAGGATCCGGATCCGGTGATCTTCCTCGAGCCGAAGCGGCTGTACAACGGCCCGTTCGACGGCCACCACGACCGTCCGGTGACGCCGTGGGCGAAGCACGATCTGGGGGAGGTGGCGGACGGCCACTACACCGTCCCGCTGGGCAAGGCGGCGATCCGCCGCGAAGGCCGTGCGGTGACCATCCTGGCCTACGGCACCATGGTGCACGTCGCGCTGACGGCGGCGGAGGAGACCGGCGTCGATGCCGAGGTCGTCGATCTGCGGACGCTGATCCCGCTCGACCTCGACGCGATCACCGCGTCGGTCCGCAAGACCGGGCGGTGCGTGATCGTCCACGAGGCGACGCTCACGTCGGGATTCGGCGCCGAGCTGTCGGCGCTGGTGCAGGAGAATTGTTTCTATCATCTGGAGGCGCCGATCTCGCGGGTGACGGGATGGGATACGCCTTATCCGCACGCCCAGGAGTGGGACTACTTCCCGGGACCCGCCCGCGTCGGTCGGGCCCTGCTGGAAACGATGGAGCAGTAGGATGGCCGAGAAGGTAGTCAGACTGCCGGACGTGGGCGAGGGCGTGGCCGAGGCCGAACTGGTCGAATGGCACGTCAAGGTCGGCGATCAGGTGCGCGAAGACAGCATGCTCGGCGCGGTCATGACCGACAAGGCAACGGTGGAGATTCCCTCGCCCGCCGAAGGGGAAGTTCTTTGGCTGTGCGGCAATGTCGGCGACAAGGTCGCGGTCGGGTCGGATTTCGTCCGGCTCAAGCTGGCCAAGGATCTGCCGGATGCGCCTGCCGCCAGA
>JAVBUK010000103.1:0-3362 GCA_031555345.1 Xanthobacteraceae bacterium
TCGGTCTTCATCACTATTTCGAAAATCGAGCCTTTCTTGCCGGAGGAGAAGTCGAACCACTCCTGCTTCTGGTCGTTGACTAAAAACGACGCGGTCTTTTCCTTGTTGAACGGCGACAGCCCCTTCCATTCGCGGCCCGCCTTCTTCAGACGCACGCGCCGCCCCACCACTTCCGAGACCGGAAGCCGGGCACGCAGCTCGTCGAGAAATTGGGGCGGAAATCGCATGGTGGTTTGTAGTCTTGGCCCGGAACTGGAGCCACTATAGGGCAGCCGCCGGGACTGCCGGTACGGCAGGTTGTCCTGGTTATCCACAGCCCGGACGGACTCCGCATCGACGGTAATCGATTGACGGCCAAAGCCCCGCAACGACGCGCAGGGCGGCATCCGCGCCCTGCGGGGTCGAATCGCGTTGTATTTCTTTGGATATAGCGATAGGGTCGCGCGCTGGCGAAACAACCCCGACGGAGCCGCCATGTTCGATTCCCATGCCGATGTCGCGGCGCTGGTCTACGGCCGGCGCGACCAGCCGGACCGCCTGCTCCAGGCCTTCGCCGAAGACCTGATCGAAGCCGGGTACCGTCCCGCCGGGGTCATCCAGCTCGACCACCGGCAGCCGTGGCAAGACGCCCGCGGCCGGCTGACGACCCTGCCGGACGGCGAAATCATCGAGCTTGCGCACGATTTCGGTGCGCCGACGTCGGGATGTCGCCCCGCCGCGGGCCAGATGTCGGCGGCGCGCCGGAAACTCGACGCCGCCATCACCGCCGGCGCCGACCTCGTCATCATCAACCGGTTCGGCCGGATGGAAGCGGGCGGCCACGGCTTTGCCGACGCGATTCGCGACGCCGTCGCGGCCGAGATTCCGGTCGTCATCACCGTGCCGGAGCTGCGCTTCTCGACCTGGACGCATTTTTCCCGCGGCATGGGCGTCAAGCTGCGGTGCGCCCGCGCGCCCCTGGACCGTTGGTGGCTCGGCGTCTCGGGCGGGCGGCCGCGCGCGGCACCTTCGCACGCGGCGCGCCCCGGCGAGACATTCTGCGGGTTCAGCAAATGAACGATCGGACCCGCGGCAGACGCTGTTCCGGGCGGCGCGAGCGCGCCGGCGGATCCGAGCGGAATTCACCCGACGCCGACATGGTCCCGGGCACCCGGTTTTCGGGCAAGGTCGTGCGCCGCCGACCAGCGAGAACGGGATGACGGGTCGAGGCGGGGTCACCGCGCTCCGGTCTCGCAGACGCGGGTCACGCGCATGTCGATGCTGACGTCCGGTCTGCTGACCGACATCTTCAAGCCCGCGGCGGTGATGGTGAAGCGCCCCGCCGACGACCGCCGGGTCGGCACCACCGGCGACGACGGCTGGCCGGGCCCGCAGCTTCCGGCGGGGCGCCGCACCAAGCTGTGGGAGATCAGCGACACGCTGTTCTGCTCGATCATCGGCACCTGCCTGTCGCCCGGCGAGTTGCGGCGGGTTCTGGCGCGGGCGGACGTGGTCGGCGCCGAGACCCTGTCGGAACACGAGTGTCACAACGCGGCGGTGACCCTGGCGGGACGCCCCAACGAGGGCGGCAAGCTGCTCCACAAGGCGCTCGATCGCCGGCACGAGGTCGCGCTGCGCCAGTTCGCCAAGGCCAAGGATGCGGCGGCGATCGCCGCGCTGTGGGAACGCGCGCTGCACGATGGCGACATTCCGGGCGCCTACTGGGCCCTGCTGACCCATCCGCAGACTTCGGACGAGGCGGCCAAGAAGGCCTTCGCGGACGTCCACATGCTGTCGCACCAGGTCGGCGCGGCCAACCGCGCCGACATCCGCCGCCTGCGCGAACTGGAAGAGCGGAACGCGGCCCTGGCGGCCAAGATCGACCGTCAGCAGACGCAGTTGCGGGACGGGTTCGTCGAACGCGACGCTACGATCCGCAATCTGAACGAGGCATTGGCACGCGCGCGGGGCGAGAGCCGGCAAGCGGCGATCCGCAGCCGGCCGCAAGCCGATGCCCGCGGCGCCGCCCGCCTGGGCCGCGAACTCGCCCGCGAAACGTCCCGCCGCCGGCGGCAGCAGCAACGCCTCGTCGCCACCATGCGCTCGCTTCAGGACGCCGAGAAGAAAATCCGCCGCCTCGAGGACGAACGCGATGCGCTGCAGCACCAGCTCGCCTCGCTGGAGGACCGCGTCGACCTGCTGCTCGACCCAGGCGCGGGTGCCGAGCGGCTGGATCTCGGCGGCGCGACCGTGCTGTATGTCGGCGGCCGCAGGGGCGCGGTGCCGCAGATCCGCGACCTGCTCGATCGCGTCGGGGGACGCCTGCTGCACCACGACGGCGGCATCGACGACAATCCGTCGCTGCTGCCGGGACTGGTCAGCCAGGCCGAAGTGGTGATGTTCCCGGTCGACTGCGTCAGCCACAGCGCCGTCGCGGCAATCAAGCGGCTGACGCAGCAATTGGACAAACGCTACCTGCCGCTGCGCTCCGCAAGCCTGACCTGCCTGTTGTCGGCGTTGACGATGCGGTCGCCCGCCCGGCCCGCGGAACAAAAGCCCCGACCGCCGACCGCCGGATGACCGGGACGCCGGCGGACCCTGCCCGCGACGACACCGCGACGGTCCACCGGCCGCCTCGCGGCGACCCGTTCGGGTCGATCGCCGGCCGCGGCGGTGTTCCGACGCGCCGTATCCAACCATGCATAAAGGGCATGCGGATCTCGTGGGCCGGCATGGCTGGTCCGCCAATTGGGCGATTATGTCGGCTTTACAACCGGGTAACGACCCCGCCGGGGACCCGCGAGGGTCGCCGCGTCGCCCTTTCTACGCTGTATCTGATGAAGTATAACGCACGGAGGACCGCCGCGTCGCCCCCGGTTCCGGATTGGAGGACCTTCTCATGCTCGACTCTTCGTTGCGCCGCCTGACCGGCGGTCTGGCACTGCTCGCCGCCGCCACTGTCGCTGCCGTGCCGGCGCAGGCCCAGGGCAATGCACCGCCAAGCTCGCCACCCGTCGTGTTCGCGGCCGCGAGCCTGAAGACCGCGCTCGATGCGATCGCCGCCGACTGGAAGAAGGAGACCGGCAAATCGGTCGTGATCTCCTATGCGGCCTCCTCGACGCTGGCGCGCCAGGTCGAGCAGGGCGCTCCCGCCGACATCTTCATCTCCGCCGATCTCCAGTGGATGGGCTGGATGCAGGACCGCAAGCTGATCAAGCCGGAAACGCGCCAGACGCTGCTCGGCAACACGCTGGTGCTGGTCGCGCCGGCCGACTCGAAGGCGACCGTGACGCTCGCCTCCGGCTTCAACCTCGGCGCCCTGCTCGGCGCCAATCGTCTGGCGGTGGGCGAGGTCAATTCGGTTCCGGCCGGCAAGTACGGCA
>JAVBUK010000152.1:0-3536 GCA_031555345.1 Xanthobacteraceae bacterium
GCTGGCGCGTCTCGCCGAAGTGGAGGCCCATGTCGCGTTGCCGGAGACGCTGGTCGAGCGCGCCCGCGCGAGCGTGGCCAGCCTGACACTGTGGTCGCTGCCCGACCGCGCCTATCTGGCGCGGCTGCGCGAGGTGTCCGGTTCGGCCGATCTGGCGACCCGCACCTATGCGGCCCGCTTCACCATCCTCGCGCCCGACGATGCGGTCCGCCTCGGCATGAGCGCGACCCTGACCTTGCGCGCTGCCCAGGGCCTGCACGCGGCGCGGCTGCCGCTCACCGCGCTGTTCAGCCACGGCAAAGGCGCGAGGGTCTGGGTGGTGGACGCCGCCGGTCGGCTGACCGCGCGGGCCGTCGAGATCGCCCGCTACGAGCAGCGCAGCGTCCTGATTTCCGCCGGCCTCGCCGACGGCGACAAGGTCGTGGCCCTGGGAGCCCAGAAACTCGACGCCGGCATGACCGTCCGCACGGTCGAGTCGCTGTCGTTCTGACGCATGATCCCGAAAAGTGGACCCCGGTTTTCGGACCAGAGCATGCGATCGAAAAAGCATGATCCCGAAAAGCGGACCCCGGTTTTCGGATCCGGTCATGCCCCGTCGATAGCCGGAGCGCGCGCATGCGCCGAATGAACCTGTCAGCCTGGGCGGTGGCGCACCCGACCCTGATCATGTTCCTGATCCTGCTGTTGGGCGTGACCGGCGCGCTGTCCTACCGCAATCTCGGCCGCGCCGAAGACCCGCATTTCACCATCAAACTGGCGGTGGTCACCGCGATGTGGCCGGGCGCCAGCGTCCCCGAGATGCAATACCAGGTCGCCGACCGGATCGAGAAAAAGCTGCAGGAGCTGCCGAACTTCGACAAGGTGACGACCTACTCCAAGCCCGGCTTCATGGCGGCGCTGGTCGAGTTCCGCGACAGCACCCCGCCCGGCCAGGTGCCCTGGCTGTTCTACCTGGTGCGCAAGAAGATGACCGATCTCGCGCCCGACCTGCCCGAGGGGGTGATCGGTCCGTACATCAACGACGAGTACAGCGACGTCGATTCCATCCTCTACACCCTGAGTTCGCCGGACGCCGACTACGCCCAGCTCAAGCGTGTCGCCGAGTCGGTGCGCCAGCGTCTGCTCAAGGTGCCGAACGTCACCAAGGTGATGCTGTACGGCACCCAGGACGAGCGGATTTTCGTCGATTTCGACCACGTCAAGCTGGCCAACCTCGGCATTGCGCCCCAGGCGATCTTCGACAGCCTGGCGAAGCAGAACGCGCTCACCCCGGCCGGCGTGATCCAGAGCGAGGGGCCGCGCATTCCGCTGCGCGTCTCCGGCGCCCTGACCGGCGTCGAGGCGGTGAAGGCGACTCCGGTCGCCGGCCCCGGCGGCGACATCCTGCGGCTGGGCGACATCGCGACCGTCAGCCACGGCTACGTCGATCCGCCCGATTCGCTGATCCGCCAGCGCGGCGTCCCGGCGCTCGCGCTCGGCGTCGTCATGCAGCGCGGCGCCAACATCCTGACGCTGGGCCGCGACGTCGACGCCGCGATGGCGGCGATCGTGCGCGAGACGCCGGTCGGGATCGATTTCGAGCGGATCGCCAACCAGCCCAGGATCGTCGAGGAGGCGGTCGGCGATTTCATGCGCTCGTTTGTCGAGGCGCTGGCGATCGTGCTGGCGGTCAGTTTCCTGTCGCTCGGCTGGCGCACCGGCATCGTGGTGGCGCTGTCGGTGCCGCTGGTGCTCGGCATGGTCTTCACCATCATGCTGATGATGGGCCTCGACCTGCACCGCGTGACGCTCGGCGCCCTGATCATCGCGCTCGGCCTGCTGGTCGACGACGCGATCATCGCCGTCGAAATGATGGTGGTGAAGATGGAGCAGGGGTTCGACCGGCCGCGCGCCGCCTCGTTCGCCTGGCAGTCGACCGCCTTTCCGATGCTCACCGGCACGCTGGTGACGGCTGCCGGCTTCCTGCCGGTCGGGTTCGCGCGGGCGTCGACCGGCGAATATGCCGGCGGCATCTTCTGGGTGGTGTCGCTGGCGCTGCTGGCCTCGTGGGTGGTGGCGGTGGTGTTCACGCCCTATCTGGGCGTCAAGCTGCTGCCCGACTTCCGCGTGCTCGACCGCGACGACCCCGACGCCGTCTATCGCACGCCGATCTATCGACGCCTGCGGGCGGTGATCGCCTGGTGCGTCGATCATCGCGTCAAGGTGGTGACCGCGACGGTCGTCGCGTTCGTCGCGGCGGTGGTCGGGTTCGGCCGGGTGCCGCAGCAGTTCTTCCCGCTGTCGGACCGCACCGAGCTGTTCCTCCAGCTGCGGATGCCGGAAGGCACCGCGATCGGCGCCACCCTGGCGACCGCGCGCAAGGCCGAGGCGCTGATCGCCGGCGACGACGGCGTGGCGACCTGGACCACCTATGTGGGGCAGGGGCCGCCCCGGTTCTGGCTCGGGATCAATCCGGCGCTGCCGAACGAGGCCTATTCCGAGATCGTCATCATCGCCAAGGACGTCGTGGCGCGCGAACGCATCAAGGCGCGGGTCGAGCAGGCGGTGGCGGCGGGCGCGCTGCCGGAGGCGCGGGTGCGGATCGACCGGCTCGTGTTCGGTCCGCCGGTCGGCTTTCCGGTCCAGTTCCGGGTGATCTGCACCGACACCCACCGGGTGCGCGAGATCGCCTATCGGGTGCGCGACGTCATGCGGCGCGACCGCGACGTGATCGAGCCGCAGCTCGACTGGGACGAGCAGATGCCGTCGGTGCGCCTGGTGATCGACCAGGACAGGGCCCGCGCGCTCGGACTCGATCCGCAGACCGTCGGGCAGACGCTGCAGACGCTGGTCTCCGGTTTGACCGTCACCACCATCCGCGACGGCGTCGAGAAGGTCGGCGTGGTGGCGCGCGCGATCGCCAGCCAGCGCGCCAATCTCGGCGCCATCGGCGATCTCACCGTGCTGTCGCGCAACGGCGTGCCGGTGCCGCTGGCCCAGGTCGCACGGCTCGAACAGGGCCACGAGGAGGCGATCTTCTGGCGCCGCAGCCGCGACATGACCATCACGGCGCGCACCGACGTCCGCGACGGCGTGCAGCCACCCGACGTGACCGGCCGGATCTGGACCGCGCTTTCGGACCTGCGCGCCGGTCTGCCGCCGGGCTATCGTCTCGAGGTCGGTGGCGCGGCCGAGGAATCGGCCAAGGCCAATACCGCGATCTATGCCGTCTTCCCCGCCATGGTGGTGGTGATGCTGACCATCCTGATGGTGCAGCTGCAGAGCTTCTCGCGCCTGGCGCTGGTGATGCTGACCGCGCCGCTCGGCCTGATCGGCGCCACCGTGGGACTGCTGGTGTCCGGCCGGCCGTTCGGGTTCGTGGCGTTGCTCGGGCTGATCGCGCTCGCCGGCATGATCATCCGCAACACCGTGATCCTGGTCGACCAGATCGAGACCGACGTCGAAACCGGCCGCCACACCCGCGGCCGGGCGATCATCGAGGCCACCGTGCGGCGCGCCCGCCCGGTGGTGCTCACCGCGCTCGCCGCCCTGCTCGC
>JAVBUK010000136.1:0-8604 GCA_031555345.1 Xanthobacteraceae bacterium
GCTGGCGCCAAATCGCCAGCACGTGCTGCGCCAGGGCCTCGGCGTCCTCCTTGACGGTCGCGGCCATGCCGCGACCCCGCACAGTGACCACGGGTGCGCCGGTGACGGCCACCGGCGGCAGCACCGAGACGTCATCGCCGAAACGGATATCGAGCGCCGCGTCGGTGTTGAAGGTGGCCAGCACCTGGGCGCGCAGGTCGGGGCCGGCGGCGCCATCGAGCGTCAGCGGATAGATTTCGACGTAGCAGGGTCGCGGGCGCACGACCGCGACGTCAATGATGGCGCTCGACACGCCGATCGCCGTTTCGCGGTACCAGGCGCGCGAACCGCCGGTACTGATGCGCTCGAACGCATTGGCGAGCCGCAGCCGGTAGAGCTCCAGATCCTCGATGTCGGCGCCGCCGCTGCTTTCGGTGGTGTTGGTGGTGGTGACACCGGCGACCGGATCGATCATGGTGGTGATCTGGCCGGGCAGGAAGCCGTTGCCGGAAACACCGGGCACTGCCGCTTCCGCCGTCACTTCCGCGCTCAGGGCGCCGATCGCGATGACGCAGGGCGTCAAGGTCCCGAAGGTGGTCTGGCCGGCGCCGACTCGTGTTCCGGCCGGAACGAACGTCGCCTCCGCCCGCGGCTGTTGCAGCAAGAAGCGCTGGGTGACGCGCGCCTTGCCCTCCGGCAGGCGCGGCGTCGATCGGTTCGGCCCCAGCCGCTCCAGGCCCTCGGCGCCGGCGAAAGCGACGAGGTGCTGCTCGGCGACCATCTGGCCTTCCTCGCCAAGCACGCTCATGGCGTAACTGAGTGTCTCGATCAGCAGCATCTCGACCTGCATCGGGTAGAGGGTGCGGCCGGTCTCGCCTTCGAACCAGGCGACCAGGCGTTTCTTCCAGACCTGCGCGTCGACCGTGAACAGCGACGGGACCGGCAGCGCCTTCAGGGCGTCGAGCGAATAGGGTCCGGGATCGTCACGCCGCATCGACCATCTCCGGGATGCGATCGGTCGGCAGGTAGACAACCGTCTGCCGCAACACGCGGGTCACGTCGGCGCGCAGGCGCCAGAACACCGGGAAACGCCAATGGGCGAAGTCGTCGCGGGTGATGGTGACGCGCTCGACGATGACGCGGGGCTCCCAGGCCCGGATGGCGTCGAAGATCTCGCGGGTGATGTTGGGGATCGCGAAGTCGGGGCGCCGGTCGATATAGGGCCGCAGCTCGGTGCACTTTTCCGGCTCGGTCGGGACCGAGCCCTTTTCGGTCAGCACAATCGTGTTGATCGACTGCTCGACGTCGTCGAGGCCATGCACGATCTCGCCCAGCACCGTCGCGGGCGCGACGATGTTGCGGCCGACCTTCGGCTGCCAATGCAGGTACGGAATGTCGCGACGATCGAGCATGCCGCGACCATAGGTGCGGATGCCGGAACGGGACCGGTGACGGCGTCACCCGGCGCTGTCAGTCCTTGGTGAACAGATAGGTCGAAGGGCCGGTGGCAGTCATGACCGGCGTGCGTGCATCCTCTCCGCCGACCCGCACCTTGCTGTCCTTGTGCAAGGTTTCGAACCCGGCACCGTCGATGACAGCGACGCTGTCCGGCTTGATGACGACGCGCGATGGGCCCGCCGAGATCGTCGTGCCGTTGGGCACATTCAGCGTCAGCGTGCCGGCGCCCTTGTCATACTCCAGATTGAACCCGCCTTCCAGCAACGCCTTCAGGATCTGGCCGTTCTCGGTTGGCGGCTTGTCTTCCTGGCTGTAGCGCGCGCCCAGGATCACGCCGTCCTCGCCGTGGCGGTCGAGCAGCACGTTGACCTGGCTGCCGAGGTCCGGCTGGTTGAACACTTTCGAGGCACCGGCCGCCGGCATGTTCCAGGCGAGCCAGAACGACTGCGTGCCGTCCTCGTCTACCACCTCGATTTTCGAGCGGCCGGTCCTGGGGTCGTTCTCGCGCACGATCCCGCGCTTGAACTGGGCGCTGCGATAGCCGTCGTCACCCATTGCCGCCTCCGACGCCGTTGATCTCGATGTTGGTGGTGTAGCCGGACCGCGTGATGTGGTGGCGCGACTGCTTGACGACGTAGCGGCCCGCCCATTTGCCGAAGCCGGCGTCGAGGGCGATGATCTGGCCGGCGACCAGCAGCGGATTGCCGACCAGCACGATGTTGCCGGTCTGCTTCTTGAGGTTCTCCTTTTCCAGCTCCGACTTGGCGCGGGCGCGGGCCTGGCCCTCGTTCTCGACCCGCTCGTCGAGCCGCAAGGTGTCGCCGTTCTTGACCGCCTTGTCCTCAATCTCGACCTTGAGCAGCTTCTTCTGGTTGCCCTCGAAATACGTGACCTTCGACTTCGAGTAGGTCTTGTGCGAGGCCCGCTTCAGGTCGGCGGTCGTGTAATCGTCGCTATCGGCCCGAAAGGTGAAGACCGGATCGCGCTCGTGCACTTCCCCGCGCTTGGCGAAGCACAGCTTGTTACCGCGCACGGTGAAATAGGCCCCGTAGCTGTCGGCCATGCGGGAGAGGAATTCGAGGTCGCGCTCGCGCCGCTGGGTGATGCGCTCGAACTGTACATCCGGCGGCGTGCCGACGATGGCGAAGCCGTGCTCGCCCGCGACTTTTTGGGCGATCTGCTTGAGCGACTGGCTCTCATAGCCTTTGGTTTTCTTGGTGCGCAGCGCCTTGGACACCGGCGCCGACACGCCGCGGAACGTGAAGGTGTCGCCGTCGCGACCGAGCTTGGGATTGGGCTCGTCGATCTCGAACTCGCCGCACGGCACCAGCAGCGCCGGCTTGTAGCCGATCCACAGCGCCACCTGGTCGCCGTGGTCGGGGCACCACGGCCCGCGCCACAACCCGTCCTTGTCCTGGGTCGTGACCTCGATCTCGTCGGCCTCACCGTGCACCTTGTCGGTATAGGTGCATGAGATCAGGTGCGGGTCGATCTCGCTGGAAATGTCGATGCCTTTGTACAGCAGGCGGAACAGCGGCTCGGCCGGCTGCGGGATCAACAGCGCGCTCATCAGTCGCAACTCGCCTGTCGGGACCCGCGGGCGCACCAGAATCCATCGTCCAGTTGGCGCGGCTTCACGATCCAGGTCCCGTAGCCGCACGGATGATAGCGGGCGAGATAACGGTCGCTCGCCTCCAGGCAGGTGGCCTCGGTCGGCGCGATGATCTCAACGTCGATGCGCCGGCCGTTCGCGCGCTCGTTCACCGTGACCTGGCTCATGCCGCACCCCCACGTTTCCAGGGTGGAAGCAGCTCGGCCGCCAACGGCTCGGGATCGAGGATCGGGATGCGCAGCGTCAGCCCGACCGGCAGGGAGGCCGGGACCGGACCGAGGGTCGCCTCGAACAGGCCGCGGTTCGCCCGGATGATCGGTGAGGTCCGGTTGGCGTCGCCGTAGTAGCGATAGGCCAGGTGGTCCCAGCGCTCGTTCGGCCCGGTCACGTGTTCCAGGTAGCCCATGGTCGCCTCCTAACGTTGTGCTGCGACGTTGCCGCCGCCGATCGCGCTGATCGCCGAGGCAGCGGCGCGGGCAATCTGGGCGAAGAAGGTCAGGGGACTGAGCGCCGGGATCTCCTTCATCTTGGCGGTCACCTTGAGCCGCACCGGCCGGCCATAGGGCGTGGTTTTTTCCGTCGTGACATCCAATTCCTCCATCAACCAGCGCACGCCGTTGAAGGCGCCGTCGCCGCTGACATAGGTCAGCGGCATGCGGGCCGAAAACGCCTGCTGGAGGCGGGACAGCTCGGTCTCGGGGTCGCAAAAGGTCTCGTCGAAAAAGAACTCCAGCGACTTGGTGTCGAGCTCGTCGCCCATGTCCTGCACCGGCGGCTTGCCGCGGGCGACCTTGTGCTCGACCAGCGTGGCCTTCCTGGCCTCCTTGGCCGCGGTCGGTCCGGTCCAGACCGCGTCACCGATGCGGATGTCGCCGAGCAGCGCGAAGATCATGCGCACCCCCGAATCATCGCGGCTTGGGTTACAGTCAAGGCGCGATCGGCTGCCGTGCCGTTTCGCCAGTCGTCGGGTCGATCGGAGGGAAGATCGTGGTTGATTTCAGCGAAATCATCGCCCTTGGGGGTGGGACCGTGGCTTTGATCAAGGGTGCCACGGAAACCGTAAAGACCATCAAAGATATTGTCGCCTCCGGCAAGCCGGACCAGAAGCAACTCCTTGACAGCGCCGTTGAAGCCCTCCGGGATAAGCTGATGGAGCTTCAGAACCAGCACATGACCCTTCAGCAAATCGCTCTCAATGCGTTCCAGCAGAATATGGTATTGGCGCAGGAGAAACGCACTCTGGAGGAAAAACTGACGCAGCTGGATAAGTTTGAAGCAGACCGCAAGCTGTTCGAGCGCGTTCCGCTGGCCCTTCACAGCGTGGCCTACCGGGAAAAGGCGTCCAGCGGCCCAGCAGATAAGCAGCCCCTGCTGTGTCCAAACTGCTTCGAAAAGGCCCAAAAAACCTTTTTGAGTTTTCACGATTGCAATTACGCACTTAAAGCAAATCATCTGAAGTGCCCAGCATGCGGTACGAGCGTTCATGTGGCGCGCAACGATGGCCCAGCAGTCGCGTCGGTCTATTCCGACTACGACCCCTTCGGCGGCTGAACACTTGCTCGCGGGCTTTCGAACGATGGTCAATGCGTGGTCCTTTCGCGCTTGGCCAACTCGTTCTGGATGATCTGCGCCAGCTCGTGGCCGATGCTCGGCAGCGCGGCGCGCAGCTCGCGGACAAATCCTTCGCCGGTCGGCGCGGTGATGTCGGGGGCGAGCGTCAGATTGACCGAGATCGACGTCGATCCGGTGACGCCACCGCCGCCGCCCGGAGAGGGGGCGGCCTGGGCGAAGGCCGGTTGCGTCTGGACGATGCCGGGCGGTGTGATCGGCATCGCGGCCGGTGCCGGGGTTGCCGCCGCCAGCCCCGCGGCCAGCGCAGGACCGCTCGACCGGGAGAAGAACCCGAACACCTTCTGCAACGGCGCGATCGTGCTGGTGACCTTGGTGACCCAGCCGGAGATCCATTGCCAAGCCGGCTCGAGCACCGCCTTGATGGCCGCCAGCGGGTCGGGAATGGGCGGCCATTGGATGCCGCCGAACCACGTTGCCACCGCCGACCAGCTGGTCTGCAAGGCGGAGACGACCGGGGCGAACAGGTCGCCGATCACCGTCACGAAACTCGGCAGTGCCGGCCACTGGAGGCCGGAGAACCAGCCTGTCACGGTCGACCAGGCGGATTGCAGTGCCCCCAGGATGCCCTGGCCGAGACTACCCAGCCAGGAGACGATCCCCGACCAGGCGGCTTGCAGCGCGCCGGTGATCGAGGCCCACAGGCCTGAGAGCCAGGGACCGATCGCGCCCCAGTTCTGGTAGATCAGGTATGCCGCCGCCGCGATGGCGGCGATGCCGGCGATGATCCAGCCGATCGGCGTTGCCATCATGGCCGCGCCGATCATCATGAAGGCGCGGGCGACCAGCATCAGCGGCGAGAACAACAGCCGCGCGAAGCCGGCGAGGCGGCCGAACACCGCGGCACCGACCGCCCCCCAGCCGCCGAACGCCGCGACCGCCGATCCGATCCCGCCAACGAGCCCCGACATCAAGCCGGACAGCACCGCCCACAGGATGCGCACCGGCGCCAGCAGCGCCATCAAGACCCGCCCGAGCCGGGCGAACAGGGAGACGTTCTTGCCGGCCTCGTTGAACTTGAAGAACGCGCCGAGCAGGCCGACCAGGCCGGTTCGAAACACCGCCATCACCAGCTTCACCGCCGCCATCGCAACGAACAACCCGGTGACCGCCATCGCGGCCTGGGCGATGCCGGCGGCGAGCTCCGGGTTGGCCTTCACCCAGCCCTCGATCGCCCAGACGATGTCGATGATCTTGTCGACCCCGGCATTGACCGTCGGCGCCAGCGCCGCGCCGAGCGTCGTCCACAACTCGTTGAACGCGACCCCCAGCGCTCGGGTCTTTTCGACCCCGAGACCCATGCGGGCGGCGAAATCGTTGCCGATGACATCCCCGGCATTCCGGGCGCGCTTGCGGATCTCCTCGAACTCCTTGAGGTTCTGCAGCAATGCGCGAGCGGCATTCTGTGCCTGGACATCGCCGAACACTTCCTTGATCTTGGTCAGATCGCCGCCGGTGAAATTCTGCAAGCTTTCGAGGATCGCGTCGAACGGCCGGCCAGCCGCAGTCGCTTCCTTCATGACCGCGACGATGTCGATGCCGGCCCCGGAAAACGCCTTGACGGCCTTGTCCGAGGTGATCTTGTTGAGCATATCGCGGATGCCGGCGTGCGACCCCTGCATGTTGTTGACGACGCCGTTGACCACCTGAAACGCCGCGCCGATGTCGGCAACGGCATCGAGACCCGTCCGCCCCATGGCGGAGAGCAGCGAGGTGAGCTGCGGCAGGTATGACACCATTTTGTTGAGTTCGGCGTTGCCGTCCTTGCCGGCTTGCGCCAGGATCGACAACCCGCGCCCGACGTCCCCGGCCGCGATCTTGCCGTTGTTGATCATCGCAACGGTCAACTGGCCCAAATCGGTAATCGGGGTCTTTGTCGCGATGGCCGCCTTGGTCACGGCGACGAGCGCGCCTTCGGCGTCGCTCGCGCTCAGGCCGCCCTCCATCAGCGTGTTCATGCCGCGGAGAAGGTCGGTCGAACTCGTGTTCAACGCCCGGGCCTGGGTTCGAACGCGCTCGCCGAGCTGCTGCAGCTTTACGCCCGACAGGTCCGACTTCAATCCGACGTCGGTCAGGGCGTCCTGATAGGCGTTGAACTCCTGCACCGCCCGGCGCATCGGTGCGAACACCGCGGCGGCGGTTCCGACCGCACCGAGCAGGTTGGATTGCGCCGCGGCCTGCGCCTGGCTCGCCCGCTGCTGTGCCGCGTTGACGCGCTCGACGGTCGCCAGCTGTTTGGTGGCGCCGGTGAACCCGCTCAGGGCGGCGCGCGCCGCCCGGATCGGCGCCGAGGCCCGGTCGATCGCTTCGAGGATCAGTTGGACGCGCAAGACTTCCTCGCCGGGCTATCTACCCTTCCGCGCCGCCGCCTTGGCGGCTTCTTCCTGCCGCCTGGCGTGGGCAGCCTGCTCATCACACCAGAAGGCGAAGTCACCCGCCTTCATGCCCATCAGTTCCTCGAACCGCCACCCGGCGTTGACCATGGCGACCACGGCCTCGGCGCTCGGCCATCGCCGCTCAAAGGGCGGCGTCGCTTCGCTCGCCGATGCCGTCGGTCGCCGCGTCAGTTTCCCGAGTCGTCCTCGCCGTCACCCAGGATCGCGCCGGTGAGCTGCAGATAGTCGCGACCGCGCACCCGCTCGCGGATCTCGCCCATGGTGAATTTTTCGCCGTCGAAGGTGGCGATGCGCTGGGCGAGGTAGAGCGAGAACAGCCCGGCATCCTTGCCGGACGCCTTCTGGGCGGCGATCACGTCGGCGGTCGAGAAATCCTCGTCGTACACCATGGTGATCTTCGAGCGCTTCAGCACCACGGTGCGCGGGGCGAGCATTTCGGGGGTCTTGTCAGGGGCGGCTTTGGCGGGCTTGTCGGTCATGGGCATTTCCTGCGGAACAAAGCTGAAAGGCGGGCGCGGGCGCGCCTGCCTGGCGTCAGTAGGTCGGCCAGACGTCCTGGCCGTCGACCCGGTTGATGTTGTCGAACGGCGAGAACTCGCGGATGACCTGGTCGGTCTCGGTCGACTTGACGACGTAGCGGATCACCGAGCATTCGAGCTCGCGGCCGATCGGGTCGTCGCCGTTCTTGAACGCGTCCATGCTCTCCTCGGCGAACAGCAGCGTCACCGTGGTGATGATGCGGTAGCCTTCGGTCGTGACGAGGCCGCCGTTGTCGAAAATGTCGACGAACTTCTCGAACTGCAGCGTCACGCCCTTGTTGGGGCGGGCGGTCGCGATCATCAGCTCGGTTTCGAGCCAGGCGAACGAGATCTTGGCGTCGATCGACTCCATGGTGCGCCCCGGCAGCTTGACCTTGCCGATCATGCCGAGCGCCTCGTGGGTGACGCGCTCGTAGCCGACCTTGTCGAGCGCGAACTCCTTGATGCGGCCGACCAGCCGCTTGCCGTCGAGATAGGCGTCGGCGTTGGTGGTCTGGCCGATGCGAATTTCCTGCATAGTGCTCTCCTTCAGACGGCCGGTCAGACGGTCGCGCCGCCGAGGCCGAGGGCGGTGCGCACGAACGACAGGTCGATGTAACTCTCGACCGAGATCCGGTGCATGATGCCCATCGGTGCGCCGTCGAGGCGATACCAGAAGCGACCTTCGCTGAGGATCTCCTCGGCGGTGTTCTTGGCGCGATCGAACCGGAAGCGACCGCCGTATAGCCAGCCGTCACGCTCCTTGCGGTTGATGTAGGCCTGGATCTGCTCCTCGACATACTCGACCCGCTGCGGCGTGCCGCGCCGGTCGACGTAGGGCATCAGCGCCCACAGGATCGCCTCGTGCAGTACGTCGTACATCGCCCGCACGTGCAGCCAGCGCGTCACCTGGGTCTCGGCCGTGCCGCCGTGACTGGACGCATGCGCGCCCCAGGTGACGATGCCCGAGCCGTATTGGCCCATGTTGGCGGTGACGATCCCGGCCTCGTTG
>JAVBUK010000489.1:0-3342 GCA_031555345.1 Xanthobacteraceae bacterium
CCGGTCGCCTATGCGTTCGCCGCGGTGAAGGGCGAGGGGATGCATCAGATTCCGGTCGGCCCGGTGCATGCCGGCATCATCGAGCCCGGTCATTTCCGGTTCACCTGCAACGGCGAGATCGTCGCCCGTCTGGAGGAGCGGCTCGGCTATGTCCACAAGGGCGTCGACGGCCTGACCACCGACTGCGACCTCGATCGTGCCGCGCGGATCGTCGCCCGCGTTTCCGGCGACTCGACCGTCGCCGCGAGCTTCGCGTTCTCCCGCGCGGTCGAGGCGGCGCTCGAGATCGATGCCCCCGCGCGCGCGCAGGCGCTGCGCGGCGTCATGGCGGAACTGGAGCGCATCGCCAATCACCTGGGCGACGTCGGGGCGATCTGCAACGACGCCGCGTTCGCGCTCATCCTCGCCTATTGCGGCATTCTGCGCGAAAAAATCCTCGCCGCCTGCGACCGGGCGTTCGGCCATCGCCTGATGATGGACCGGATCGTTCCGGGCGGCGTGGGCGAAGATATCACGCCGGAAGGCGCGCACGCCATCGCGGCGGCGCTCGACGAGATCGCGCCGGTCCTGGCCGAGGTGGTCGAGGAATACGACGAAAACCCGTCGCTGCAGGACCGCACCTGCACGACCGGGATCGTATCCGCCGACCTGGTGGCGCGCTGGGCCGCCGGCGGCCATGTCGGGCGGGCCTCGGGCCGCGACTTCGACGCCCGTCGCGATCTGCCCTATGCGCCCTATCCGGATCTGCCGTTCGAGGTGCCGGTGTTCACCAGGGGCGACGTCGACGCCCGGGTGCGGGTGCGCATCCGCGAGATCGAGACGAGTATCGGGCTGGTGCGCCGGCTGCTCCGGGAGTTGCCGGCCGGACCGGTGCGGATATCGTTGCCGCCGGCGGCGGCGCCACGCGAAGGCATCGCGGTGACCGAGGCGTTCCGCGGCGATCTGCTGGTGTGGCTGCGCGTCGTCGACGGCCGCGTCGCCCGCTGCCACGTGCGGGACGCGTCGGTGTTCCAATGGCCGCTGCTGGAAGCGGCGATCGAGAACAACATCGTCGCCGACTTTCCGTTGTGCAACAAGTCGTTCAACTGCTCCTACTCGGGACACGATCTGTGAGCGCGTAAGGCCGCGCTCGTCGGGAAACACCATGCGTACGCTGCTGCTCCGATCGCTTTTCGCGCGCCCCGTCACCATCGCCGCCCCGACGGCGGACGATGTCGCCCTCGCCGAGGTCGGCCGCGCGCTGGAACAGCGGGTCGGACGACTGTTCGGCCGTTCGATCACCATCCGCGAGGTCGACGCCGGTTCGTGCAACGGCTGCGAATTGGAGATCCACGCGCTCAACAACGCGGTCTACGACTGCGAGCGCTTCGGTCTGAAGTTCGCCGCCTCGCCGCGCCACAGCGACGTCCTGATGGTCACCGGCCCGGTCTGCCTGAACATGAAGGTGGCGCTGGAGCGGACCTATGCGGCGACGCCGGCGCCGAAATGGGTGGTGGCGGTCGGCGATTGCGCGTGCGGCTGCGGGGTGTTCGAGGGCAGCTATGCGGTCGCCGGTGCGGTTGACAAGGTCGTCCCGGTCGACCTCCACATCCGGGGCTGCCCGCCGCGGCCGATCGATCTGTTGCGCGGCCTGATGGCGCTGATCGACCGGACGACCAGCGCGAAGTGATGTGAAATTCGAGCCGCGGCGCACCCAACAAAAAGGCCGGCGCAAGCGCCGGCCTTTTGCAGTTGTTGATGGTGTGTGCGATCAGCCGCCGACCAGTTTGAAGGCGTCGACGATCGACAGCATCACCGCGGCGGCGGCGACCGAGCCGATCTGGCCCCCGGCGTTGGCGCCCATGGCGTGCATCAGCAGGAAGTTCTGCTTGTCGTACTTCTGGCCCTGGGCCTGGACGACGCGGGCGGCCATCGGGAACGCCGAGATGCCAGCGGCCCCGACCAGCGGGTTCACCTTGCCGCCGGTCAGCAGGTACATGAGCTTGCCGAAGCCGACGCCGACCACGGTGTCGAGCACGATGGCCACGAAGCCGAGTCCGAAGATCGCCAGGGTGGTGGTCTTGAGGAAGGCGTGACCTTCCATCGTGGAGCCGACGGCGAGGCCGAGGAACAGGGTCGCGATGTTGGCGAGCTCGTTCTCGGAGCACAGCTTCAGGCGTTCCACCGCACCGCTTTCACGCATGAAGTTGCCGAGCATGATCGTCGCCATCAGGGGCAGGCCCTTGGGGGCGATCAGGCCGGTGACGATGGTGACCACGATCGGGAACAGCAGCCGGGTGTTGGCCGACACGCTCTTCTTGACCGCACCCATCCGGGCGACTCGCTCCTTTTGGGTGGTCATGAAATGCATGACCTTCGGCTGGATGATCGGCACCAGCGCCATGTAGGAATAGGCCGCGACCGAGATCGGCCCCAGCATGTCAGGTGCATAGCGCGAGGCCACGTAGATCGAGGTCGGACCGTCGCAGGCGCCGATGATCGAGATCGCCATCGCGTGCATCTGGGAGAATCCCAGCAACAGCGCCAGCATCAGCGTCAGGAAGATGCCGCACTGGCCGGCGGCGCCGAACAGCAGGATCTTGGGGTTTTCGAGCAACGGCCCGAAGTCGGTCATCGCGCCGATGCCGACAAAGATCAGCAGCGGGAACAGCTCGTTCTTGATGCCCGCGTCGTAGATGACCTGCAGAAAGCCGATTTCATGCCCCGCGGGGATCGCCATGGTGGTCGACGCCAGGTCGCCGAACGGGATGTTGGCGATCAGGCAGCCGAACCCGATCGGAACCAGCAGCAGCGGCTCGACGTCCTTCTTGACGCCGAGGTAGATCAGCACGCCGGCGACGAACAGCATGACCAGGTTGGGCAGCCCGGTGGTGAAGAGGGCGATCGGCCCGGTGGTGAAGCCGGACAAGCCGACCATGATACTGTCATACATACTGCCATTCCCCTCAGGATTTCTTCGCCTTGTCGCCTTCGGGGCGGAGCGGGAAGACCTTCTTCAGAACTTCAATCATGAGGATGAGGATGGCGAGCGTGAGGAAGGTCCCTCCCACGCCGACGATCATCATCGTCCATCCGAATGTCATATGGTCCATCTAATTCCTCCTCGCGCCGCGCATGTGCGCGGCGCGTGCTGGACTGGTTCCTCGCCTCAACCGATCGCCAGCAGCGGCTGGTCGGCGTCCACGCCGTCGCCGGCGCCGACATAGATCGCCGTCACCGTGCCGGCCTTGTGGGCGCCGATGACGGTCTTCATCTTCATGGCTTCCATCACCACCACCGGCTGGTCGACCGTGACGGCGTCGCCGACCTTGGCCGAAACCTCGACGACGACGCCGGCCAGCG
>JAVBUK010000146.1:0-6786 GCA_031555345.1 Xanthobacteraceae bacterium
ATTCTTCGTCAAGCCGGGATCCAAGTTCAAGACGCTCGGCGACGTGATCGCGGCGCGCAAGGCCGATCCGATGGCCGCCAAATTCGCCGGCGGTTCGGCGCCGGGCAGCCAGGACCACATCCGCCTCGCCTTGTTCGCCAAGTCGATCGGGGTCGATCCGACCAAGGTGGCGTACGTGCCGTTCCAGGGTGGCGGCGAGGCTCTCACCGCGGTGCTCGGCGGGCATGTCGAGGTCGCCAACATCGACCTGTCCGAGGCGGCCGGCCAGCTCGAGGCCGGCAAGATCCGCGCGCTCGCGGTCCTGTCGGACAAGCGCTCCACCAAGTTCCCGGATATTCCCACCACCTACGAACAGGGCGCGCCGATCAGCTACGCGGTGTGGCGCGGGTTCTTCATGGCCCCCGGCGTGCCGCCCGAGACCGTCGCGTGGTGGACCGAGGCGTTGCGCAAGATGGTGGCGAGCCCCGAATGGGCCGCCGAGCGTGAAAAGCTCGGTTGGGAACCGATCACGCGGTTCGGCGACGATTTCACCAAATACGTCTATGCCGACCAGCAGGACTCCGCCGTCCTGCTCAAGGAACTCGGCTTCGTCAAGTAGCCGCCTGCGACGGGACGCCCGCCGGTGTCACGCCGGCGCGTCAAATCCGGTCTGCGCCCGTCCCCCCGGAGGGACGGGCCGGTGACAGGAATGTCGCAAGCGCGGCGTTTGCCGCTTGCCGCCCACCACCGGGGGCGGGAGGCGAACCAGACGGGGCGCTCGACGACCCGGGAAAGGCGCGCGGTGATGGATACGCTCAAACGACTGGTGACGCGAACCCGCGTCGAAGGCCTGGTCATCATGCTGGTCGCGGTCGGCTACCTGTGGGAAGCCGGCAATGTTCCGGAGTTCTACCAGCTCCCGGACGCGCCCGGCCCGACCACGTTTCCCTACCTGCTCGGCGGCGTGTTCGCCGCCGTCGGGCTGTGGCTGCTGGTCTCGCCGCTCGCGTTGTTGCGCCGCCCGGCCGCGGCGTCCGGCGTGCCGGCACCGGCGGCGCCGCCGCCGGACGCGTCGCCGACCACGCCGACCGGCTGGCTGCGCCGGCTGCTCGCCGCCTGGCACTTCTACGCCATGTGGGCGGCCGTGCTGGCCTATCTGTGGTTCATGCCCGACGTCGGGTTCCCGGTCGCGACCTTCCTGCTGCTCGCGGTCTTCACCTGGCTGTTGGGCGAGACGCGCGCGTGGGTGTGCGTCGGCCTCGCGCTGGTCGCGACCGCGGTCATCTACCTGAGCTTCAGGCACGGACTCAATGTCCGCCTGCCGCTCGGCGTTGTCGAAACCCTGTTCAAATAGGCCGGTCTCATGTTCGAGCAGCTGCTCAACGGTTTCGCCGTCGCCCTGATGCCGATGAACATCGGCATCGCGCTCGCCGGCTGCCTGGTCGGCACCCTGATCGGCGTTCTGCCCGGGCTCGGGCCCACCGCCACGCTCGCCATGCTGATTCCGCTGGTGTTCAGCATGCCGCCGGCGACCGCCCTGATCCTGCTCACCTCGGTCTACTACGGGGCGATGTACGGTGGCTCGACCACCTCGATCCTGGTCGCCATCCCGGGCGAGTCGGCCTCGGTGATCACCACGATCGACGGCCACAAGATGGCGCTGCAGGGCCGCGCCGGCCCGGCGCTGGCGATCGCGGCGATCGGGTCGTTCGTCGCCGGCACGTTCTCGGTGCTGATGCTCACTTTCGTCGGCCGACCGATCGCCACCTACTCGCTGTATTTCGGCCCGGCGGAATTCTTCTCCCTGATGGTGTTCGGGCTGTGTACGGTGGCGAGCCTCACCGGCACCAACGTGGTGAAGTCGATCGTCTCCACCTGTTTCGGGCTGATGATCGCCACCGTCGGCATCGATCTGGTGTCCGGTGCGGCGCGCTTCACCTTCGGCAATCCGTTCCTGCAGGACGGCGTCGACTTCGTCGTCGTCGCGATCGGCCTGTTCGCGCTGACCGAAGTGATCGTCACCGCGCGCGAGGTGCGCGCCGGCGAGCGCGCCGAGATCGTCAAGGCCGAGAAGATCTGGGTGTCGTGGTCGGAGTTCCTGTACAGCCTGCCGTCGATCCTGCGCGGCACCGGCTTCGGCTTCCTGGTCGGCATGCTGCCGGGCGCCGGCGCGACGCTGTCCACCTTCATCGCCTACAACCTGGAAAAGCGCCTGTGCCGGCATCCGGAGCGCCTGGGGACCGGCGACATCCGCGGCGTCGCCTGTCCGGAATCGGCCAACAACGCCGCGAGCGGTGCCTCGCTGGTGCCGCTCCTGACCCTCGGGTTGCCGGGCGGCGGCGCCACCGCGGTGATGCTCGGCGCCCTGATGATGCTCGACATCACCCCCGGTCCGCTGATGTTCGAGAAGCACGGCGCCATGGTGTGGGCGCTGATCGCCAGCATGTATGTCGGCAACGCCCTGCTGTTGTTCCTCAACTGGCCGCTGGTGAACATCTTCGCCCGGGTCATGAGCATACCGGCCAAGTACCTGATGCCGCTGGTGCTGGTGATCTCGACCATCGGCGTGTGGTCGTTGAGCTACTCGTCGGTCGACCTGGTGCTCACCGGGGTGGCGGGCCTGGTCGGCTATTACATGCGGCTGCACAAATACCCGGTCGAGCCCCTGATCCTCGGGCTGATTCTCGGCGGCCGCATGGAGCAGGCCTACCGCCAGGCGCTGATCATTTCGCAGGGCAGCAACTCGATCTTCGTCGAAAAGCCGATTTCGCTGCTGCTGCTGCTGTGCGGCCTCGCCTTCCTGCTGCTGCCGCTGGTGCTGAAGAAGTCGAAGCAGTTCATGATGGCCCGCGCGACCGCGGAAGACGGCGCATAGCCGGGGCCGTATCCGCAGCCGTCCTGGCTCGGGATGCTTGCCGCGCCGCCGGAGGCCGGTGCGGCCGGCCGCGTTGCCATTGCGGGGCGGACCTGCTTCAACCCTCGTTGCCAGATCCGCGATTCGCCCGAGAGTGCCATGGCTGCTGCGCCGATCAATCTGCCCAACCTGCCCGAGTGGTCGGTGTCGGAACTGTCCGCCGCGCTCAAGCGCACGGTCGAGGACGCCTACGGCCACGTACGGGTGCGCGGCGAGATTTCCGGCTATCGCGGCCCGCATTCCTCCGGCCACGTCTATTTCGCCCTCAAGGACGAGACCGCGCGGATCGACGCCATCATCTGGAAACAGGCGTTCGGCCGCATGCGCTTCAAGCCCCAGGAGGGTCTGGAGGTGATCGCCACCGGGCGGCTCACCACCTATCCGGGGCGGTCGAGCTACCAGATCGTGATCGAGAGTCTCGAGCCGGCCGGGCTCGGCGCCCTGATGGCGCTGCTCGAGGAGCGCAAGAAGAAGCTCGCCGCCGAAGGCCTGTTCGATGAGGCGCGCAAGCAGCTTCTGCCCTATCTGCCCGCGGTGATCGGGGTGGTGACGTCGCCGACCGGCGCGGTGATCCGCGACATTCTCCATCGTCTGGAGGATCGCTTTCCGCGCCGCGTGCTGGTGTGGCCGGTGCGGGTGCAGGGCGAGGGGGCGGCCGAGGAGGTCACCGCCGCGATCCGCGGCTTCAATGATCTGCCGGCCGGCGGCGCGATCCCGCGGCCCGACCTGTTGATCGTCGCGCGCGGCGGCGGTTCGATCGAGGACCTGTGGGCGTTCAACGAGGAGATCGTGGTGCGGGCGGCGGCGGACAGCCTGATCCCGCTGATCTCGGCGGTCGGTCACGAGACCGATGTCACGCTGATCGATTTCGCCTCCGATCGCCGCGCGCCGACGCCGACCGCGGCGGCCGAGATCGCGGTGCCGGTCAAGGTCGAACTGATCACCCGGGTCGACGGCCTGGCGCGCCGTGCGCTCGCCTGCTGGGCGCGGGCGCAGGATCACCGTCGCACCGAACTGCGCGCCGCCGGCCGCGCGTTGCCGACCGCCGAAGCCCTGCTGGCGATCCCGCGCCAGCGGCTCGACGGCGCTTCCGACCGGCTGCCGCGCGCGCTCAAGGCTAACGCGCAGGTCCATCGGACGGCGTTTTCGCGCGTCGCCGCCGGCCTGACGCTACAGAGCCTCAAGAGTCGCATCGATCGCGAGCGCGAGCGGGTCGACCGCCTGGCGACCCAGGCGCGGCAATGCGTCCGCTTCCATGACGCGCGCCGGCGCGACCGCTTCACCACGGCGGCGGCGCGGCTGGCGGCCAGCCTCCATCACAACGCCGAGGCGCATCGCGCCCGGCTTGCCCGCGAGGGCGAGCGCACCGCCGCGCTGGCCGCGCGCGCCAGCCGTGCGATCGGCACGCTGTTCGACCGCCAGTCCGCGCGTCTCGACCGGGCCGGCGGGCTGCTGGCCGCGTTTTCGTATCATGGCGTGCTGGCGCGCGGTTTTGCGCTGGTCCGCGGGCCGCAGGGAACACCGGTACGGGCGGCGGCGGCCGTGGCCCCCGGCATGGAGCTCGACATCGAATTCGCCGATGGGCGCATCGGTGCGGTGGCCGGCGGCACCCCGCCCGCACCGGACGCAGATGCAGCGCAATCGAATTTGCCGACAAAGCCGCGGAAAAAGGCCGGCGGCAATCCCGGACAAGGCAGTCTGTTCGGCACGTGACCCGAAATCCGGCCGATCCATTGTCCGGATCAGGCGGATTGGGGCATGCCTCGCTCACAGGCTTGATCTCGACGTTTGATCTTGGCGTCGCATTCTGGTTTCGGGCATCGGCCGCGACAAAGTGCCGCCCGAGCCCCGGCCGGATGGGGGCCGAGGTCGGCGCATCCCGGTAAAAATGCAGGTGCAAGGGCGCGCCGATCGGCGTGGCGGGGACAGGTACGCCGTCGTCGTCATGCCCACGAGCCGCCTTATGCGGTTCCGTCTTCCGGTGAGCCACCACCCGTTGCCGACGCGCTGTGCCCAACATTGGGCAGAGAGCGACAGGCCGGCACGCTATGATCGGTCGCGGTGCGCGCGAAACGAAACGCGAAAATCGTTGCCGGGGATGAGGGAAAAATGAGCGAAAGCAATGATGGCATGTCGTCAAGCGGCAGAGTGACGCGCCGTTGGTTCGTCAAGGGCGTCGGCACGATCGCGGTGACCTATTCCGCCGGTGTCGGCGGCCTGGCGAGCCTCGGCGGGCGGTGGGCGGAAGCGGCGGAAGGCGACGTCAAGTACGTCCACAGTTGCTGCACGGTCAATTGCACGTCTCGCTGCCATTTGAAGGGTCACGTGAAAGGCGGACGGATCGTCGCCGTCACGCCGGGCCGTCTGCCCGGCCGCGACGACTACGCCAACGCCTGCCTGCGGGCGATGAGCTACACGCAGCGACTGCAGGACCCCACGCAGCGGGTGCTGTATCCGATGAAACGGGTCGGCAAGCGGGGTGAGGGCAAGTTCGAACAGATCTCCTGGGAAGAGGCGTTCGACACCATTGCGGCGAAGCTGACCGAGACGAAGGAGAAGCACGGCGCGCAGGCGGCGTCGTTCTGGACGATGTCGGGAAACCTGGCCAAGCTGGCCTGGGAATCGACCACGCGCCTCGGCGCCACATTCGGCGGGACCACCTACATTCTCGAAGGATTGATGGGCGATCACGGCGCCAGCATGGGCATGCGGCTGGTATTCGGCCAGGAGCGCGGCGGGCACGACACCCGCGACTACATGAATTCGAAACTCGTCCTGCTGTGGGGGCGCAACATCGCCGACACCCACACCAGTGAGCTGCGCTACATCATCAAGGCGCGGGAGAACGGCGCCAAAGTCGTGGTGATCGATCCGCGCCAGTGCAGCAGCGCGGCGGTCGCCGACCAGTGGATTCCGATCCGGCCGCAGACCGATCCGGCGCTGGCGTTGGGGATGATCAACTACATGATCTCCCGCAATCTTCACGACGTGGCGTGGCTCAAGGCGAACAGCTGCGCGCCGCTGCTGGTCCGCGACGACGACGGACAATATGTCAGGATCGGCGGCGCCTATGCGGTGTGGGACCAGACGTCCAAGCGCATCGTTCCCGCCGGCACCGCCGGGGTGAACCCGGCGATCGACGGGGCCTACACCGACGCGAGCGGTGCCAAGTGTCATCCCTCGTTCGTCGATCTGGCGAAGGAAGCCGCCAAGTACTCGATCAAGACGACGGCGGAGATCTGCGGTCTCGGCGAGGACGTGGTCGAGCAACTGGCCCGCGACTACGCGACGATGAAGCCGGCCGGCATCCGCATGGGGCAGGGCATGCAGCGGGTCTACAACTCGCATGCGCCGTTCCGCGCGGTGGCGACGCTGGCCGCCGTCGCCGGCAACATCGGCATCGCGGGCGGCGGGGCGTCGCACATGGGCGGCACCGCCTCGATCCATCCGATCCCCGGCGTCACCGTTCCCGACTTCAACTTCGCCGCATGGGCCGACACCGGCGGCAAGGCCCTCATCCAGAAGAACAGCTCGGCGATCTACGACATGGCCGAGAAGGGCGACATCAAGTTCCTGTGGATCGCCGTCTCCAACTTCGTCAACCAGTCGCCGGACGCCAACCGGGTCATCAACAAGGTGCTGCCGAACATTCCGTTCATCGTCCATGTCGACCCGTTCTGGACCTGGACCGCGAAATATGCCGACATCGTCCTGCCCGGCAAGACCCACTGGGAAGTGTGGGACATCCTGGTCCGTTCGCCGTGGGTGATGGTCGATCAGCCGGCGATCGCCACCATGGGGGCGAGCAAATCGGATTGCGAAATCTGTTCCGAAGTCGCCAAGCGGGTCGGTCTCGGGCACCTGTGGAACAAGACGGACGAGGAATGGGTGCG
>JAVBUK010000330.1:0-7140 GCA_031555345.1 Xanthobacteraceae bacterium
CCGGTCCATCGCGCGAACGCATCGGCCTCGTAATAGCTGACGTGGCATACCGGCGCGTCGGGCTGCACCGGACGCAACCCGCCGAGCGTCATGGCGAACCATCGACCTTCCCGCCGCTGCCAGTAGCCCGGGGCGCGCCAGCCCTCCGATTCGACGGCCGCCCAACCGTCGGACAACCACAGCGTCTGGTTGGTGTAGCCGCCGTCGGCGATGAACGAGAGCCATTCGCGGTTGGTCACCAGCGCGCGTCCGACCGCGACAGGGCCGACCAGTTCGCGGTGAGCCGGAAGCTCGTTGTCGAAGCAGAAGCCGGCGGCCTGATGGCCGATCGTATGGATGCCCTCCGTCAGGCGCGCGAACCCGCTTTCGGCCCGGGTCGCCGGTGGCTGCCAGGCCGGATCATAGGCCGGCGAGACCGGGTTTTGCGCAAAGGCGTGCAGAATGTCGGTGAGCATCAGTTCCTGATGCTGCTGCTCGTGGTGCAGCCCGATTTCGACGATCGGCAACACGACGGCCAGCGTGGCGTCGTCGACGGCGAGCAGCAAACGCTCGGTTGCCGCGTCGACGTGGCGGCGAAACGCCGTCACGGTCGCGGCATCCGGACGGGTGATCAGCCCGCGCCGGGGACGTGCGTGGCGTGGGCCGGCGGCGACGTAGTAGGAATTGAACAAGAAGGCGAAACGCTCGTCGAACCGGCGATAGCCGGCGACGTGCGGGGCCAGCAGGAACTGCTCGAAGAACCAGGTCGTATGCGCGCGATGCCACTTGGTCGGGCTGGCGTCGGGCATCGACTGGACAAGCTGATCCTCGGCCGAGAGGAACGCCGCGCGCCGTTCGGTTTCCTGACGTACGGCGCCGAACCTCGCCAGCGCCCGTCGGCGGTGCTCGTCGGCGTGATCGATTCCGGGCGCCGGCCGGCCGGCGGCCGCGGTGTGGTCCTGCGGGGGGACCGGTGACGTCGCCAAAGGCATCTCGGGTTCCCCACCAACGGACGAACACGGGTCCTGGTGTGGTGGAATTGATCTTCCGATCACCCTGGCGGCGCGCGCGTCATCGCGACGTCGAATCCAGAACCACACCAGCACCGTGGAGTTGCTGGTGTCCCGGGTTCCAACGCCGGTGCCGAGCGGGTGCAAACGGATGCGACCGCCGGAACCGGGACACTAGCCAAACCCGCGATCACCGCGGTTGGTTCCGTCGCCGTCCGACCGGTCTGTCGGTTGCCGCTGCGACAGGCCGCTTCGCGCCGTCGGCGATGCGGCGTCACGCCGTCTCGGTTTCCTCTTCCACCTCGTCGTAGCCGGTGAGCATCGCCTTGTACTGCGACGTCCGGGTCGGACCGAGCGTCCCGAGATAGGGATGCGCGATGATGTAGAACACGAAGAAGATGAAGATCAGCACGTGCACGCTGTCGATCACCCGCACCCCGCCGAAGAAATCCACCTGGCCGGCGAAGCGCTTGAGGTCCCACAGCAACAGCCCGGTGTAGAACTGGACCGGCACCAGCAGCACCATCACGGCCTGGTACATCGAGACCTGGAGCGGATTGAACTTGTCGTAGGGCGTGATGTGGTGCGGCTCGCGCATCCCGACGAACATGCCGTAGGCGTAGTACTGCACCTGGGCGATGCTCTCGGCGAAGAACTTGCGCAGGTCGCGCGGCTGCAGATAGTTCGATTTCTTGTCGGAGACCAGATAGAAAATCAGCCAGACGAAGTAGTTCGCGATCAGCACGAACCCGATCCAGTTGTGCGCGACGACGGCGGTGTGGAACGACACCACGTCGATCACCCCAACGTAGCGGATCTGCAACCCGGTCAGGATCATCAGCACGAACCCGGCGGCGTTGACCCAATGCCAGAAGCGGACGGGCAGCGGATGAAGGTAGACTCTGTGCGTCATTGGTCCTCTCCTGTCCGCGCGATCAGGCGTGCGGCCCGAGCCCGCTGCGGCTCGCGGTCACCTTCCTGATGATCCAACCGAGCGTCGTGTGGCCGACCGCGAACCCGAGGCCACCGAGGCAGGCGACGATCAGCAACACGTCGAGTAGATGGATGCGGGTGGCGCCCAGGGCGTAGAAGCCGTGCACGGCGTCGACCGACAGGACCGAGGTGAGCACGTCGGGGTCGGCGCCGTAGCTGACCGGAAGCCCGTTGGCGTCGACCACCGACACGGTCACGGTCTGGAACGCCTCCGCGCCCTGGCGGTGACACGTGTTGCAGTCGGAGATCGACTGCGATTTCGCCGCCAGCTTGTGGGCGTCGGCTCCGTTCCGCATTTCCAGCCGTCCGCGCAGCACGGTCTTGCCGCCGGCGTCGTCGCGGTTGAACGTGCGCAACAGGCTCCAGAGTTCGAGCGCGCTGAGACCCTTGCCGTCCGCATCCTGGGCGCGCGCCCGCCCTTCGAACTGCGGAATGCCTTTCTTCTCGCTGACCTGGGCGCCGGTGACGTCGTTGATCAGCTTCAGGTCGACGCGGCGCGGATGCCCGGGCGCGTGGCAGACCGGGCACGACACCGCCTCGAAGTGCAGCTCGGAATTGGGCAGCCACGACCTGTGCTGGTCGGCCACGTCGGTATGGCAGCCGGTGCATGCGCTGTTGAGCCCGGTGCCCAGGGCGAGGTTGGCGGGCTTGATCGAATGCGCCGTGTGGCAGCCCGCGCACAGCGGCGCGGCGATCTGGCCGCTGTCGCGCAGCTTGCCGTGCACGCTGCCCGCATAGGCCGCATAGACGTTCGAATGGCAGCCTTTGCACGGCACCGACGCCATCGCCGACGCCGCGCCCTTGATGACCGCGTGGGGGTTGTGACAGTTGGTGCAGATCGGCGCGGCCGGGTTGCCATCGCGCACCAGCGCGGCGTGGATGCTGCCGTCCCACTGCTTGAACTTGTCGGTGTGGCACATCCGGCAGGCTTCGACCTTGGCCACCGAATAGGCCCGCGCGCTGTCCACCGGCTTGGCGTCGCCGGGATGCTTCGGCAGCGCCACGTCGCTGTGGCAACTGGCGCACCCCCCCGTCGCGTGGACCGACTTGGCAAAGTCGTCCCGGGACAGGTTCAGCGGAATCGTGTCGCCGTTCTTCGCCTTCTTCGTCATGCCGGCGAAGCCGTGGCACCCGAAGCAGGCTTTATCCTGGTCCAACACCTCGGCCGGCTGTGCCGACGTCGAGAACACCGCCATCAGCGCGGCCACAGTCAGCAGGGCGAAACGCAGACCTGAACGGACGGTCCCACCCGAAAGGCTGCCACGGGAGAGAAGCATGGTCACCCGATCCCCATTTCAAACCGGTCCGACCCAAAGGGCCACGAAACCACCGTATGCATTTGCTTGGTTCAAAGTAAACCACTACCGCGGTGTGGTATTCGAGTCCGACCGGCGCCCACCGTTCCGTCACCGCCGAACCGAACCACCAAACATCGTTGTTTCCCTGTTCCACACGTATTCCACACGAGACCCCGCCACGACAAGCGCGAACCCGCGGGCGACGCCGCCGACATTTCAGCTTGACACCGCATCGCATCGAGTCGAAGCCCTGGCACGCTCAATTCGATCGCAATACCACCAAATTTCCAGGGCCACCCACCAATGGCGGTGACACCGGGAACGCGCCACAGGACCTGTCATGCCCAACGCCCGCGCTGCCATCATTCCGGTGACCGAATTCCAGCAGAACTGCACGCTGTTCTGGGACGACGACACCAAGCGGGGCGCGGTGTTCGACCCCGGCGGCGATCTTGACCGCATCGAACAGGCGATCAAGGAAATGAACGTGACGGTGGAGCGGATCCTGATCACCCATGGCCACGTCGACCATGCCGCCGGCGCCGACGAACTGCGCCGGCGTCTCGGCGTACCGGTCGAGGGTCCGCATCGCGGCGACCTGTTCATGCTGGAGCGGCTGGATCAACAGGCCGAGGTCTACGGACTCGCGGGCGGCCACAACGTCGTGCCCGACCGCTTTTTCGAGGACGGCGACCAGGTCACGGTCGGCGACATGACCTTCGACGTCATCCATTGTCCGGGCCATTCGCCGGGCAGCGTCGTGTACGCCAACATGGCGCAACGCTTCGCCATCGTCGGCGACGTCCTGTTCCGCGGCTCGATAGGCCGCACCGACCTGCCGGGCGGCAACTCCCAACAGTTGCTCGATTCGATCCGCGACAAGCTGTTCATCCTCGGCGACGAGTTCGGCGTCATCTGCGGCCACGGCCCGTCGACCAACATCGGCCACGAGCGCGCCACCAACCCGTTCCTGCAGGGACGTTCGTAGAGCGGGGACCGGCGATCCGGTCGTTTGCCGTTGTTGGATGGACCCAGAACGCCGGCGGCGCACGGCCCGGCGCCTCGGCAACCGACCAGCCGCGACCACCCTACGCCGCCGACGCCGCGGCGGTGCGGCGCTGCTTGCGGTAGCCGGCTTCGGCGGCGCATTTTTCGACGTGGGTGTCGCGGTTGATGACCTGCAGGTTGGGGGCGCCCCAGAACGCCAGCAGGGCCGGCCACGCCAGGTCGCGGTGCTCGGTCCAGACGCGGAACAGCGGCAGGCGATGATCGACCTCGGCGGTGCGCCACAGGCGGGCGCCGGTCCGGGCGCAGCGGCGCGCCTGGCGTTTTTTCAGCAGGGCGACCTGGTCGCTGGGCGCGGTCCACAGTTGCCACGCCACCACGCAGGCGGCATGCCAACGGGCCTTGCGGTTCGGCCCGGCGCCCCACAGGTCGACATGCCAGCCGAGCCGGTAGACCGGCTGGCCGCACACGCAGCAGTGCCCGGCGCCACGCGCGAATTTTGCCTCACGGAACGGCGCCGGCGGCATCCGGAAGGAGGCCGGCAGCGCGCGTTCGAGGTCGGCGGGGCGGCGCCTTTTGCCGCCGGTCCTGCGATCCGGAGCCAGCCGCCAGGTCCACCCCTCGGGCGTGCCGGTCCGCGCCGCCAGCGCCCGCGCCAGCCGGTCGGCCCGCAGCGGGTGGGCGCGCCAATAACCCTCCACCGCCAGGCGCGGTGTCGGTGGAATGAAGGGACGGCCGAGCGCACGGCGCAACACCGCCGCCGGAAAGATCGCCGGCAGCGCCTTGGTGAGGCGCACCAAAGACTTTTCGTTCCGTTCCGCCCGAAAGTTCGACGTCGCCATGCCCCTGCCCCGCCAAAGCCGGCAGTGTGACACCCAGCCGTAAAGCGATTCTCAACCGGCGACCACCCGACCGGATGCGGCGTGGCGGCCGGGACGATGCCGGCAACCCCTGCGTGCCGCCCACCGACACGCGTGCGGAATTCGTATCGTGGCGCCGGGTCACACCAGCGTGATGGCGCCGGGTGTCGCGCCTTCCGCCCGTTGCACCGACACGCCGCACTCTTGTAACGTCCGGGTATCCGGTTCTCCGGGCAACCATCGGACGCGGACCCATGAGCACGCTGCGGTCATCGGGCATGTCCAGGCGGTCGCTGCTCGCGGCGACGGCCGCGCTGTCGGTCTTCCCGGCGGTCGCCAACCGCACTGCGGTGGCGCAGGCGGGCGCGAAACACAAGATCGGCATCATCGGCTCCGGCCGTATCGGCGGCACGATCGGCGGCCTGTGGGTGAGGTCCGGCCATCCGGTCATGTTCTCCTCGCGCCATCCCGAACGTCTCGAGGCCATGGCCGGCGGGCTCGGCCCACTCGCCAGCACCGGGACGGTGGCGCAGGCGATCGCGTTCGGCGCGGTCGTGTTCGTCGCCGTGCCGTATGGGGCGCTGCCGCAGATCGGCAGGGACCACGCCGCGGCGCTGGCGGGCAAGGTCGTGCTCGACGCCGGCAACGCCGCGGCGGCGCGCGACGGCGCCATCGCCGACGAGGCCGAGCGTGACGGAATCGGGGTGACGTCGCAGAAATACCTGCCCGGCACCCGGCTGGTGCGCGCCTTCAACACCCTGAGCTACGCGATCTTCGCCCGCGAGGCGAACCGCGCGCCGCCGCGGCTGGCGATCCCGATCGCCGGCGACGATCCCCAGGCCGTCCGGACCGCGCGGGCGCTGATCGAAGACGCCGGGTTCGATCCGGTCGTGGTCGGCGGTCTCGCCGCCGCCCGCCGCTTCCAGCGCGGCCAGCCGGGCTACGGCCTGGCGGTGTCCGCCGCCGAGTTGAAACAGAAGCTGTCGCTGCCGTGAGCGTCGTCGAACGCGGCCTGTCGCGGCTGATGCCGGCAACGCCGGCCGAGCGGGCGGCGGCGCTGTGGTCGTTCGCCTACTTCTTCACCCTGCTGGCGTCGTACTACGTGCTGCGGCCGCTGCGCGACCAGATGGGCATCGCCGGCGGCGTGCGGCACCTGCCGTGGCTGTTCACGGCGACGTTCGTCGTCCTGCTGGTGGCACAGCCGCTGTACGGGGCGCTGGTCGCCCGGCTGACCCGCGCCCGTTTCGTCCCGGTGGTCTACCATTTCTTCGTCGCCAACCTGGTCGTCTTCTGGCTGCTGCTGACGCTCGACGTCGCGCCGCAGGCGGTCGCCCGCGCCTTTTTCGTGTGGGTCAGCGTGTTCAGCCTGTTCGCCGTCGCGGTGTTCTGGTCGTTCATGGCCGACATCTTCACCAGCGACCAGAGCAAACGGCTGTTCGGCTTCATCGGCGCCGGCGGCACGGCGGGCTCGCTGCTCGGTCCGGTGATCACCATCGCGTTGTCGGTGCCGCTCGGCCCGGTCAACCTGCTGTGGGCCGCGGTGATTCTGCTCGAGCTCGCCGTGTTGTGCTCGGCCCGCCTCGAACGGGCGAGCAAAAACGCCGGTTTGGCGACGCCGGATCGGACCGCACAGCCGTCTGTGGCACAGCCGGCCGCAGCGCCCGACAAGGAAACACCCCAGGCGGGCTCCGAGGGCGACGCAGCGCCGGTGGGCGGCGGCGCCTTCGCCGGCCTGATCGAGTTGTTCCGCTCACCCTATCTCGCCGGCATCGGCGCGTGGGTCAGCCTGCTGTCGCTGGCCGCGACATTCCTCTATCTGCAGCAGGCCAACATCATCGCCGCCGCGATCCACGACCGTGCCGCCCAGACCCAATTGTTCGCCAGCATCGATCTCGCCGTCGGATTGATCACACTCACCACCCAGGCGCTCGCCACCGGTTGGCTGATCCAGCGGTTCGGCGTCGCCACCGCAGCCGCGACACTGCCCGGGGTCTA